>JASHTR010000607.1 GCA_030040455.1 Terriglobia bacterium
GACAATGAACCGCACCGCGCACTCCAGCGCGTAATGCAGGCTCGTGCTTTCGATTTTCAGAATCTCCGCCATAGAGCAGCCCAGTACACTCGAATGTGATCGTGGCGCTGACCGTAACATAAGCCGCGTTGAACGTCAAGGTGGAGCGCGGCGTTTGGCGCGGCATTTGTCATAGCCGTCAAACGGATATTTCCATCGGTTGGCGGCTAGTGGCTTTGCCGTCTGACTTGCGGAACGCCTGCGGCTTTCCGAAGCTGGGAGTGCTTCTCTTCCTCCGACCCGGCCGGAAGCCTGAGCCTTCCGGCCGGGTCGGAGGAAATTAATTGAAGCGGGAGCGGAAAGGCAGAGCCCTTCTGCGGCAAAGCCACTCCTAGACGCCCATGCTACACTGAATTATCGGGATCCCTTCCAACTCCGAGGCTCCGAGCCAGGGAAAGGCCTTGCACGAGTCGTGTTCAGCGGCATTGTCCAGACGACAAGTCCGGTTCTTAAAATCGAAGACGATCAGGGTCAACGCATCATTTGGATCCGCACGCCGAAGGGATGGCGTCTGCAAGAGGGCGAAAGCGTCTGCGTCGAAGGCGTATGCTCGACGGTCCAGCGAAGGAACCATCAAGCGTTCCAAGTCATCTACATGGTAGAGACTTTGCGTCGATCCACGCTCGGGGATCTGCGCCTCGGCAGCCCGGTGAACCTCGAGCGGAGCCTTACGTTGCAAAGCCTGATTGGAGGCCACCTCGTCCAAGGGCACGTCGATGCTACGGCCCGTGTCCTGAAGATCAAGCAGGAAGGCTCGGCGAGGGTTTACGAGTTTGGAATCGCGCCCCGGTTCGCGCGCTATGTGGTGGAAAAAGGGTCCGTTGCAATAGATGGCATCAGCCTGACGGTCGTTGGAGTCCATCGTGCCTGCTTTACGGTTTCGACCCTGCCTTATACGCGCGCGCGGACCACGCTCGGCGGCAAAGGTCCGGGCGATCGGGTCAACGTCGAGTTTGATATTCTGGCCAAATACGTGGAGAAGTTGCTCGCGCGATGAGACGTAAAGCGGCCGCCGAAAAACATTCTTCAATCGTCTCCAAGCGCCTGCGCATCGCGGTGATCCGGGCTGAATACAACCCTGAAATCACGAGGAGCCTCGAAGCGAAATGCCTTCAGGGATTGAAGGAAGCGGGAATCCCGGCTGGCCAGGTTGATTGCTTTGCGGTGCCGGGCTGCTTTGAAATTCCGCTTCTGGCCCAGAGACTGGCGGTCCGGCGGCGTTATGCAGTACTGATTGCGCTGGGAGCGGTGATCCGAGGCGGGACGCTCCATTTCGAGCTGGTCGCAAATGAATGCGCGCGGGGCATCATGGAGGTTTCGCTCAAGCACGGCGTCCCGATTATTTTTGAAGTGCTGGCGACGGAAAAACGCCGTGATGCATTACGGAGGGCGGGCAACAACCGCTTCAACAAAGGGTTCGAAGCTGCCGAGGCTGCGGTGCGAATGCTCTCCGCGCTCTCGAGGCTCGAGGATTGACCGAAACCATGCCGGCTGAAGTCACCATCGAAGAGGCGCTGAAGGAAATCCGCGGAGGCCGAATGGTGATTGTATGCGACAGCTCCGACCGGGAAAACGAGGCGGACTTGGTGATGGCGGCGCAGAAGGTTACGGCCGCTGACATCAATTTCATGATTCGGCGGGGCGGGGGGCTTATTTGCGCGGCCCTCACCCGCGCGCGCGCCCTGAAGCTCGGCTTAAGCTCGATGGTGCCGGAGGAAGAGAATACCCAGCCCTTCGGATGCAATTTCACGGTCTCCGTCGACGCCCGCAAGGGAGTGACCACAGGCATCTCGGCGGCGGACCGCGCCATCACCGTCCGCGCTCTCGGCAACCCTCACACGGCTTCCTACGACCTGGTGCGACCCGGCCACGTTTTCCCGGTGCGAGCGCGCGCGGGAGGAGTGCTGGACCGCGCCGGCCACACGGAAGCAGCTATCGATCTGGCGCGCCTGGCAGGCCTTGCTCCTGCCGGAGTCATGTGCGAGATTCTCGACAAGGACGGGAAGGCCGCCAACCTTAAAACCATCCAGCAGATGTCAAGGCGCTTCGGGCTGAAGGTCATCACGATCGAGCAGCTTATTGAATATCGCAAAAACACTGAGAAGCTGGTGGAGCGGGTTGCGACCGCGCAACTGCCCACGGAGTTCGGCGATTTCACGGCGCACGTCTACAGTTGCCCTTCACAAAACCGCGAGCACCTCGCGTTGGTAATGGGGCGCGTCTCACCCTCCCGCCCGGCGCTCGTCCGGGTCCACTCGCAGTGCCTGACCGGCGACACGCTTCACTCCATCCGCTGTGATTGCCGGGAGCAGCTCGCCTCCGCCATGCGCAAAGTCTCGGAAAAGGGCGAAGGCGTAATCCTCTATCTAAGTCAGGAAGGAAGAGGCATTGGCCTCACCAACAAGATACGGGCTTACGCGCTCCAGGACCGCGGCCTGGACACCGTGCAAGCAAACGAGCGTCTTGGCCTTCCCGCCGACATGCGGGATTACTCGGTGGGGGCGCAGATTCTCGCCGATCTTGGGGTGCGCTCGATTCATCTGCTGACGAATAATCCCCAGAAAATCCGCGGCATCGAGCGCTACGGGCTGCGCATTCTCAAGAGGATTCCGCTGGAAATCACCCCTCGCACCACGAACCGCGCATACCTGAAAGTCAAGAAGGACAAGCTCGGCCACCTGCTGAGCAAAGTTCAATGATCGCCTATGGCTGATCGCTCTCCACGCTCCGGCGAAACCTATATGCGTGAAGCGTTGCGCCTGG
>JASHTR010000608.1 GCA_030040455.1 Terriglobia bacterium
CATCGGGAGTGAGCTGCTCGTGCGCCATTCCCCCCCACTGCGCCAGCGCTTGCGCCTTTTCCGCTGTGGCGAGCCCGGAGGCGGCCAAGAAGTCCAGGAACCGCTGAATGGCCGGCAGGCTCATCGCTGGGTAACACTCGAGGCCCACCTTGGGCAGCACACGGTCCGTAACATCTAAATCCAGGTCAATCCGCTCAACCACCGAAGCGAGCGAATTCACGAGAGTCTCCAGTTCCAGCGCGGATCCTTCCCAACCCAGGGCCTGAAGGTATTCAACGATCTCCGGGGCTGAGATTCCGCGGACGCACAGGCGGGTGACCCGGGAAATTCGGGCTAGCATCAGGCCCACCTGAAAGATGCGTGTGCCCGGAGGGAGCAGGTTCACGCAGCGCGCAATCTGGCGGCGCGGCGCCAATCCCACCTCCTGGACGAGCAACAACGGCAGCGCTAAGGTGGAGAGCCAGGCGCAATGGGGTGGCAGGACGTCCGTATTCGCTGCTTTCTCCGCGGGCGCTTGCAAGGCTTCCGACCCGAAGAAAACGCTTGGCACGGGCACAGACGGCGCGGCGCCGTCGACGTCAAATTCGAGCCAGATGTTGTGGATGGCTGCATACAATGGCGAGGAGGGGGCCGACCATTCTCTTGCAAAAGCCCGAATTCGCCTCCACACCGGATGAGCTTCGAGCGACAGGGCCAGATCGCGGCCTGGCCTCTGCCCCGTCAGCACTTCCCGACCCCCTTGGCTGGCGCGCGAGCAGACGAGGAAATCGGCTCTGGGCTCGCGGACTCCGAGAGGACATTCAAAACCGAAGAGGTCGGTGATTGCGCCGGGCAGCAGAGACCCGATCTGGCGGATGGTCGAGAGCGCTTCCGGTGAAACTAGATGGCCCGCCGCGTACGGCGTGACTGCGGCATCGAGGTAGTCTGCAACCGTGTTCGGCTCAATGTGCGGCGTCGCCGCAACCCAGGGATTTCCCTCTATTCCGGTCCAGGCCGCCCCGCTGGATGTGGGACCACTCTCCGCTTGAACCGCTGTCACCGAACTCGCAATGGTATTCATCTGAACCGCCTCGCTCCAATATCTACGGGACGCGCTATGGGCTTTGCATTTCCGCGGCTTCTCTGCGATTAAAAGAGCTTCAACACAGAAACTGCTCAGGCTCTCCCTGTTCTCGGCGAGGCCTCCGCGATCTCATTGTTAAGGCTCGAGGGAGCCATGCGCCCCGTAGAGAATCTCGCCATTTGCGGCTCAACCCTCAATTCCAAAGCAAAACTGAAGGCAGCGCCGCAGGGAACGCCAGCCGGAGAAACTCATACCCAATTCCCGACACGCCCTCGAAAAATCCAGGAAGAAATATCCCACTCGGCAGCTCGGCGTGCAGCCGATAGCCTCCCTCGCTCCGGGCGCGCCCGATTGACCAACCAGCCTGCTTCCGGGCCGCCTCCAGCAATTCAGGGCGATCCATCCGGCGCGCCGCCTCAAGCAGAAAATCCCATCGCCCGGCAAGGCCGCGAGCAACCTGGTCCGGAGCATCCGGCGAAGCCGCCAAACAGCCTTCCAAAGCCGCTTCGATCCTGGTTTCAGGCCGGGCGTCGGCGGATGCGATAAGCTCGCCGAGCCTTGCAAGGCCGGTCTGCGCAAACCCGTTTTCACTCACGGAGTGAAGCTCCGTAACCGTCGGAGCGCTCGCCAGCAGTTCGTTGGCGGTTTGCAGGAAGCGCTGTTCGCTTGTAGCTCGGTAGAGCCGCATCAGTGCATAGCGGACGCCCCCCGGCCCACAAGCGAAGTCCGCCGCCCGCGCGCCGGTTAATGCCGTCGGTCGGCTCCCGTTGTTGCTTTCGGCGTGGCGCTTTGCGATATGCCTTCCGCAATCCGTCGCTCGAACTAGAGCGCAGGAGTTGCAAGTGGCTTCGTGAAGCGAAAGCAATCCCAGAATGGCGCCGGCGACTCCGTCCAGAACGTCCAGACCGGTGTCAGCTTCAAAGCGCTTTGGCTCGATCAGCGATGCGGCAACCTGCGCGATCTCGAGCGAAGCGTCGTCCCGCAGCAATCTGGCGATTTGCGTGAGGGCGTAAACAACCGAGCCAAGGCCGCTTGCGCCCAGCGTGAGGTCTTGCCCAGCAGATTTTCTGCCACTGCGAAGCGCCGTTTCAAAGGCGTCGAGCGCGCGGCGAATGGGCTTGAGCGTCCCTAAAGCCGTCTCGCGAAACTCGCTGCCTTGCGTTGCATTCTCGACAGCCGCCAGAAACAACGCAATCCCCGCAAGCCCGTCTGAAACACCCAACGATACCGGCCCGAAATTGTAGTTGCGCGCTCGCGGCCGCTGGATCAAGCCAAGCCAGATCACACTCCCATCACGGCCACGAATGGCTTTGCGCTGCAGCCATCGCGCGAGGCTCACGGCTTCCGCGACCAGGCGGTCTGCGCTCGCGGCTTCATGCCTGGATTTCGAGCGCGCCCCGTCACCCATCCCCGGCAGGCCTTCGCTTTGCTCAGAGCAGGCCTTGCCGGTCCTATCCCGCGTGGTCTCCGGGACGCTGGCGTCATGCGCCCGGCTGGCGATTTTTGCCCAGAACGATCCCCGGATAATGCCGATCTGTTCCTCGAGATCTTCGGCGCCAAGCTGCTCGAATTTCTTTCGCACCCGGTCGTACGCGGAATGCGAGAAACAGTTCTCGATCGTCTCGCCCGGCCCGGCTGAAAGGCTGCAGCTTCGGGGCGACACGGTGAAAAAGGGTATATCCAACTCGTTGAGCGCCTGCTTTTCCGCGCGCAGGAAAGGCGCGAATCGCTCGTTCGCCCGGGACGCCAGAACGGCCCTGCTTAGCACCTCAAAGTGAATGGAGCGGTCAGCGCCGTCTCGCAGCACCGACGCATCCATCGAGTTCTTGAGGAGCGTAAAGTAGGTCGCGGTATCCCGGAACACCAGTCGCATCGGCGCGCGCGTCAGCGCGTCCAAAGGGCTACCGTCCCCCATCAAGACCGGGCGCTGAGCCAGCAGCAGCTCGTATAT
>JASHTR010000609.1 GCA_030040455.1 Terriglobia bacterium
GGCAGAACCCTTCCGAATCAGCTCAGGCGATATGGGCGTTAAAGAGGCGATCCTGTTGGAAATCACCGGTGACGGCACATCCGGGTGGGGCGAGTCCTCGGCCGTTGGGGGTAGTTTTTATTCGCCGGAGACGCCGGAAAGCTGTCTTCACAACCTGGTAGAAACGGTATTGCCTCAAGTGCTGGGGCGCGACTTTAAATCGATCCTCGAATTGGACACGCAGCTCAAAGCTGTTACCGAAAACCGGTTCGCACGAGTCGCGGTGGAGACGGCGGCGTGGGAAGCGGTGGCTCGCCGCCGGAATTTGCCGATCGCCCAGGTGCTCCAGGTGCCTAAAGCCGCCACCATACCCTGCGGGCTCACCGTGGGTCTCTACAATAGCGAGGCTGAATTAGTGGATGCCATCCACCGGCTCTGGCGGAGCGATTATAAGCGGCTGAAGATCAAGATCAAGCGCGGGTTCGACGTGGCCCTGGTTCAGGCGGTGCGAAAAGAGTTCGGCGACATTCCACTCTATACCGACGCCAATGCCGACTACGGCCGCGAAGATTTTCGTGTTTTTCAGGAGCTCGATGACTATGGCTTGCTGATGTTTGAGCAACCTCTCGCCCGGGAGGACCTCGAAGGCGCTGCCATGTTGCAGCGCCAGGTGCGGACGCCTCTCTGCCTGGACGAAAGCATCGAGAGCGTGGAGCAGGCCCGGCTTGCGATTGCTTCGGGCGCTTGCAAAATCTTCAACATCAAAATCCAGCGTGTGGGCGGATTTCTTGAAGCGTTGCGCATTATGGACGCAGCTCGCAGGAGCGGGATTGCCCTTTGGCTGGGAACCATGCCGGAGCTCGGACTGGGCTCCGCGCAGGCGCTGGTCCTTTGTGGCGATGCCGGAGTTGTTTTCCCTACGGATGTTGTCCCCAGCCGGCGATGGTACGTGGACGACGTCGTTGAGCCGGAGATTCGCATGTTCCCGGGTGGGCTGCGCATGGCGGAGGGAAGTGGTCTGGGTTATCGAGTCAGCGAGCAAAAAGCGCAGCAGTACGTGGTGGAGAGTTGGCGTTTTGAGACCACCCGAAACGGCGCCGTTCGAGCTTCGCGCACGCTCTGATCTCCTCGACCTTCCATACGCGTTGACATCTAACCCCAAAAAAGAGATACTTTGGTAGAATGCTTACCCGGCGAGACAAAAATGGCACTGCGCTGTTGCAAGGAACCCTTGATTTGTTGATTTTGCGAACCCTCCTCTTCGGCTCGAATCACGGCCAGGGGATCGCGCGGGCGATTCAAGAACAGTCTGAGGACGTTCTCCTGGTGGATCACGGCGCGCTCTATCCCGCGCTCGATCGCCTGGAGACGAGGGGCTGGACATCGGCCAAATGGGGAGTTTCCTCGAATAACCGCAAGGCCCGCTTCTACACGCTCACATCGAAAGGCAGGAAGCAACTGGTTAAAGAAACGAGTCAGTGGCGTAAAGTTGCAGCGGCGATTGGGCGCGTGCTCGGGCCGGAGAGCGCGGAGGAGGCGTGAAACAATTCGAACGTGTCATGCTGAGCCCGTTCGCTCCGCTTCGAACGGTCCTGAGCGCAGCGAAGGAGCTCAGGGTAAACTCCGCGAAGCATCCCGGTATTTGGGGAAAACAAAATGCTGAGATCCTTTGCGGAGTTTACCGTGAGCCGAAATACGGGGATTCTTCGCTCCGCTCAGAATGACAGGCGAAGGGCTCAGGATGACAGGCCTTGTTGATTTTTCACGTTTTTTGAGGGTAGGGGTATGTTCTTGCGGCGCAAGCGCCGATCGCAACGCGACTTTTCGGAAGAGCTTCACGCACACTTGGCCTTGGAAACGGACCGGCTGCGCGATGAGGGCATGAGCGAAGAGGAAGCATCTGCCGCGGTGCGCCGGAATCTGGGAAACATCACAAGAGCTGAAGAGCGCTTCTACGAATCGCACCGCTGGCTTTGGCTGGATTATCTCTTGCAGGACCTGCGCTTCGGCCTGCGGCAGTTGCGGCGCAATCCCGGGTTCACGGCCGTGGCGGTAGTGACACTGGCTCTCGGGATTGGGGCCAACGGTGCCATTTTCAGTGGGGTCAATGCCGAGTTGCTTCATCCGTTTCCATTTCGACATCTAAGCCGGATCATGACCGTGTGGGAGACAGCTCCAAAACAAGATATCGTTCAAATGTCCGCCGCTCCGGCCAATTTCCTCGACTGGAATAAGCAGAACAAGACTTTTGATCTTCTCGCGGCTGATCATGAGAGGACCTTGAATCTTACCGGGCGCGGACTCGCCGAGCGGGTTGAGGGTTATCAGGTCACAGCCAACTTCTTCCAGTTGCTTGGCGTCGCACCGCAGTTCGGTCGGTTTATCAATGCAACCGACTTCAATTCGGGGCGCGCGGCTGTTGTCGTGTTCAGCCACGGGTTCTGGCAACGGCATCTTGGCGCGGAACGGAGCGTCGTCGGCAAGACCGTCCTCCTGAATAATCAGAAATTCATCATCCTCGGTATCATGCCGAGGGGTTTTGATTTTCCGGTGGGAGCTGAAGCCTGGGTACCATTGGATTTGATGGGAGCAAAGGGGGCTGACCGGGAAGCTCACTATTTAAGGGTCATTGGTCGGTTAAAGCGCGGGGTCTCCATTGAACGGGCGCAGGCAGACCTTGGAAGCATCGCGGAGCGTCTCGGTCAGGCGTACCCGCGAACGAACGCTGGCCACGGTGTTCAGGTGGTGGGCCTCGTCGCAGAATTGACGAATGGTGTCAGACAGCTTCTTCTGTTGTTAATGGGTGCGGCAGCCTTCGTCCTTTTGCTGGCGTGTGTCAACGTTATGAACCTTCAAATGGGACGTGGCCTAAGACGCCAGAAGGAGGTCGCGGTACGCCTGGCGCTGGGAGGGGGTAGGTGGCGCATCACACGGCAACTGTTGCTGGAAGCGCTGATATTGTCAACGATGGGCGGGCTGTTGGGGCTTTTGCTTGCAAACTGGGGACTCCATCTTATTTCGTATAGCATTCCGCCGTTCGTCAGCCAACACACAGTGGGCTTTACGCGTTTGCG
>JASHTR010000610.1 GCA_030040455.1 Terriglobia bacterium
TCAGGAACAGGCGTCATCTCGACCATTGCTGAGATGCCAGCCGGGCCGATTACGTGCGCTTCCACGTGGGCGTCGCTCACTGGGAGATAATCCTTGCCGCGCACGTCCGCCGAAAAATGAATGTGGCCGTCGTCGAAAAGAATCTGATTCGGAACCGAAGCGACCACCGGAGTCGGCGAGTCCGACACGAGCCAGCGCAGAAGCTGCTGCCAAAACATGTCGTGCGTTTTGTCGCCGACTGGCATGCTCATCTGCCATCGCCACGTGCCTGATGTGGCGAGCACGGCGGTTCGCCCGCGTCCATAACTCTCGGTGATGAGCAGCGGCATCTTGTCGGCGCCAACTTTCAGTTCGGCCAGAACTGCCGCGCCCGGCTTCGGCGTTCCCGCTTCCTGGTAGTCCATGAGATAGGGCAGGGTCTTCCAGCGCTCGATATTCTTCTGCGGATCGTCCGCGAGGCGGGTGATGATGCTGTCGGCGCCAGAGGGAGTTACCTCGACCGTTGCGGGCAGGCGATGAAATGTGTTTTTCTTTGTGGGCAGAATTACGGGCAGCAAATCGGAGAGGCTCGATCCGCCCCAGCCCCCATCGCCCAGCGCAAAGCGTCCGCCGAGCAGCAACAGCCCGCCGCCGCGCTGGTCAACGAATTGCTTGATGAGGTCCTGCTGTCGCGGTGTAAAGTAACCGGCTTCCACCGATCCGATAATCAGCCCCTGATAGCGGAAAAGGTCGTCGCTCGTAGACGGAAAGCCATCGGCAAGCTCGGCGGGGTTCTCGATCCCCTGCCGGTAAATTTGGTTTTCAGTCGTGCGGACCATCGACGTCAACTGAACGATCGGGTCGTCTTCCTCAGCGCGGCGGATAAACTTGTACTCCCAGCGGGGTTCCCCTTCCATGTAAAGAATACGCCGCTTGCCGGATTGAACGTTCACCAGCCGCACCGAGCCGTTGTTCGACGAATTTTCTTCGCCAGGCAGCGGATCGATTGAGAATTGAAATGCCTTTTCTCCAGCGTCCCCCGCATTGAAAAGCACGGTTTCGGTCTGAAGATCGCCGTCACGCCCGAAGGTGATTTCCCGGACGCCAACCGTCTTTCCGCCATAGCCAACCCTGAGCATGGACGTGCGGCCTCGGTAACCGCGCTGACGAAAGCTGACGGTGGCCACCAGGCGCGAATCGGCCAGGGCGCGAGGCTCGACCTCCACGTCATCGAGCTCAACATCTCGCGCCATCTGCTCCCGACCGAAGCCGACGGTATGAACCGGAATCCGGCGATCACGGAGGGCGGCAATCGTCTCCCGATCGATGCCGCCGGTGTTGTCGGACCCGTCGCTGAGCAGCACGACCGCTCCGATGGGCAGGCCAGACGTTTCCTCAGTTAATTGCTTCAGGCTGTCGCCGATTCGCGTGGCAGGAGCCGAAGCCTTCAGCTCGGCGAGGTTGCGAATGCGGCTCACGCGGCGATCGAAACGGTAGAGACGCACTTGGAATTTCCTCTGGAGGCCTGAAAGCGCGCCGGATTCAAGCGCCTGGATGGCCTGGGCCTCCCGCGGCGCTCCACCCCCGGAGATGGCCATGCTTCGGGAGTCATCCACCAGAACTGCTACGATGTTTTGCTGCGGCTTGAGCTCCGCGACGATGATCGCCGGCTTCCAGAGCATGACGAGCAGCAGGGTAACGAGGGTGGATTCGAGAAGCCAAATGACGACGGCCCGCCAGCTTCTCAGGTTGGGCGACGCTTGGGGAAGGCGCGAGCGGATCAGCAAAGCCAAGGCGGCAGCGGTCGCGAGAAGCAACAGAACAAGTATCCACTTCGGCCAATCACCCAGCAGGACAAATTCGCCCTTGGAAAAGACCGCGACCGGATACTTGAAAAGAAATTGAAACATGATCCACTCCCACCGTTAATCCTTGTAAAACTCATGCGCCCTCCACGGTGGAGTGATATTAAATACTATGCCACAACAGCCGGCACCACGATTCTAAATCCTTTTGCCGAAGAGAAGGCCTTTTCCAAATTTTTAATGAGAAATCGGGAGCGGGCGCGATCCGTTTCCGCTATGATGGGGATGCCGGGCGGGCAACCTCCATGAAAATTCTGGTGACGGGATCGAGCGGATTCATCGGGTCATCGTTAACGGCAGCGCTGACCACGAACGGTCATCGCGTGTTTCGCCTCGGGCGGTCGGAACCACGGAACGACCGTAACCGGATCCGCTGGGATCCCGCTTCCGGAGTTGCGCCAAGGCTTCCCGAGGAAGAGCTTGACGCTGTGGTGCACCTTGCAGGCGAAAGCATCGCGCGAGGAAGATGGAACAAAAAACGGAAGGCCCGGATTCTTGGGAGCCGCGTGATAGGTACTCGAATGCTTTGCCAGACGCTTGCCGGCATTTCGTTTCCCCCTCATGTGCTCATCAGCGCTTCTGCAACCGGCTATTACGGCGACCGCGGAGATGAATTGCTGCGCGAGGAGAGTCTGCCGGGCTGCGGCTTTCTGGCGGAAGTATGCCGTGCCTGGGAGGAAGCAACAACCTTTGCTCTAAGGAAGGGAATCCGCGTGGTAAACCTAAGGATGGGTCTCGTGCTCAGCCCCGTGGGAGGCGTGCTTGCTAAAATGCTTCCGGCCTGCCGGGCGGGCCTGGGTGCAGTGATCGGGAGCGGCCAACAATACGTAAGCTGGATCGCGCTCGAAGATGTCCACCGGGCCATCCAGCATTGCATCGAAACGCCTACCCTCCGGGGTCCCGTTCTCGCGGTTTCGCCAAACCCGATCACCCAGCGTGAATTCGTCAAAACGCTGGCAGCGGTGCTGGGCCGTCCCGTGCTTCTCCGGCTGCCGGCTTTCGCGGTTCGCCTGCTTCTGGGGGAAATGGGAAATGAGATCTTTCTCGCCAGCCAGCGCGCCGAGCCTGCGCGATTGAGCGCGTCCGGTTATCTCTTCGAATATCCACGTCTGGAAGCTGCGCTCCGCCACTACCTTCCAGCGTAAGGTTTCGGGCCAGGGTTGGGAGAATTAGGGTACCACTTTGCGCCCTGGTGGCTTTGCGAGACCAAATCAGAGCCGCTCCCCGGACTGGCATTTTTTCACTGTTTCCTCAACGACGGACATCGGCACATAAAGCTTTTGCCCTAGCCGGCAGGAAAAGATCCTCCCGTTGTTCAGCCAGCGGTAGAACGTAGCCCGAGCCACCGGAATGCTTGTCCGGCGGCGGATCATGTAGAGAGCGCTGGAGGCTGATATCAAAGGCCCTGGGCTCCCGGCGATCGCTGACCCTTCCGTCATTCCGGATTCCCCACCGGCTGGAGAAGCGACCTTCGACGTCCACGGTTGTAAGGGTACGGCCATTGTTGCCTCACTCCATCAAGCAGATTCGCGAGGGGTTATTCCTCCAGGAATGCTTCGCGCAACGCGACCAGGCGCCGACGGTCGCGAGTTCGTGAAGGCGCCGCCTCAATCTCATCGCCCGGAACGCTAAACCGGCTGCGCTCCATAACAACGTGCGTCGGTTGATGGGAAGAGAAAAGGACGGGCTCGCGGGATTGGCGCTCGTGCTGGCGGCATTGACCCGAGCTTCCGGGAGCGGCGGGAAAAACGCACCCTTTTTCCGAACATCGTGCGCTCCGGGCAGGAACTTCGGGTTTCCCAAACGCCGGCTTCCACCCCATTGATGCCGGGGGCGGCAGAATCACCGGGGCATGTAGAGTGTCCGCGCAGGATGGAAAGGGGCCGCAAGGGTCAGGAAGACGAAGCACATTTTGTGATGATTGCATGTTTCAATCTCCTCTCTTTCGACGGTGGCATGGTTGGCTTGTTTTCGAAGGCGAGGGGATGAACGACGGGCCAGCGAAGAGGCTCGGGCAACCTCCGGCGGAGGCCATATCTAGGCTAGCCAGAAATATGTGCTTGATGGGGACGCCTTTGTGATGTAGCCTAGTTCTGAGGCAGGGCCTGCCGCGAAGGAGGGCGAGACGGGCACTCCCGGAATCACGGCGCGGAAGAGAGAACCCGGTGAAGGGAGCGACCACCGTGACCTGGGGGGATGAACGTGCCCGGGAGACTCGCGCCCGGTGTCGGCCCGCGGGAACGAGTGCCGGCGCGGGAAGGAGTTGTTCGCATGTCGGGTGAGAAAATTTCCATAAAATGAAGCAGATGCGG
The DNA here is from genome assembly GCA_030040455.1 of Terriglobia bacterium. Classification (GTDB taxonomy): domain Bacteria; phylum Acidobacteriota; class Terriglobia; order UBA7540; family UBA7540; genus RH2-MAG17b. Next base: position 4,157 of record JASHTR010000610.1, read on the forward strand.
GGCGAAGGAGTTTTCATATAAGTAACGTAACTAATAAGTAAATACATGGAGCGAAAAAAAACCATGCGGGCTTCGAACCTCCGCATGGACATCGGGAACCCAACGACTGGGAAAAAAGCTTTTCGGTGGTTCCTCCGTGTACCGGTTCTTCCGGGCGCGGGGCCGGAGAGTGAAGTTTCTGTTTCAAGGGCCTCCGGCCGAAGCCGGAGACAAAATGGATTCTAGCCTAGGTTAATAGCTTTTGTCAAGACCTATTTCAGGGAGGTGACGACGATGGCGACACTGGAAGTTTCCCGGGTGGTGCGCAGGGTACGGCAGCGGCTGGGCCTCAGCCAGGAAGGGCTGGCGCGACGGCTGAATGCGACGAAAGGCGCGGTCCAGCATTGGGAGCGGGGAAGAAATCAGCCGGATCTTGCCCGTCTGTTTCTGTTGCGCGGTCTGTGCCCGCCCGGAGTGGAACGGAAGGAGGTAGAGAGGCTCATCCGGCAGGCGCAGAGCAAGGTGGCCGGAATGCCGTCGGGACAAGTGAGGGGAACGGAGGGGGCTCATCGCGGTGGCTTAGAGCCCGGCTCCGAGATGCTGGCGAGGGAAAATGCGCGGCTCCGGCAACAGGTGGCAAGGCTCGAAAGCGCCAACCAGCGGCGCGCCGAGCAGCTCCGTATTCTCGAAGACCTTGCTGCACATCTTCAACGGCAGGTTGCCGAGCTGAAGGCGGAGAAGATCGGCTCTGAGGAGGTCCCCAAAACCCTTTCTCCCGCCGCTGCCGGATAGGATGCTGTGAAGGCTGCGGGCGGTGGCGGGAAACGCGGGTGGTCTCCCGTCGTCCCACCCTTAAGGCTGACTTCCTCAACTGACGATCAGGGTTCCCGGATCCTTACGGACCGGACCGAGACGACGACGGGCATTGAAGCCGTGTCGGTTTTGGCGAGCATATGCAAGTAACTGTTGGCGAGATCCAGGAGGCGGCTAGCATGACGCTTTTCCCGAATCTGGATTAAGAGCGAGAATGCCCGCTGAATTGCATTTTCAATGGAATTTTGAGTCTGACTCATCTGGTCTTCTCCTTTCCCAAAATGTCCAGGGCCAAAGCCCCGGGGGCGCTCAGACGGCCGAGCGCGGATTGCGGTAAGGTCAATGAACCTCCGCCTCCCCTTCATCCTGCGATGAGGTGGTTCCTCCTATCATATAACTTATAATATATTAATTAAAAAGTGACTCAATCGGAGCCTGCGCCCATGCGGGCGGGAGGGGATGGTGGGTGGGTGGCATCAACGTCCAGGGTTGGGCTGTTTCCGGGAACTCTCAAGCAACTGCCTGCTTTCCTCATGCACGATTTTGATGAGTTCGATGACGTGGTCCGTCGGGGTTTCAGGAAGAACGCCGTGCCCCAGGTTAAAGATATGGCCGGGCCGTCCACCGGCTTGCTGAAGTATTTTCACAACGCGCTGACGAATGTAGGGAAGGCCGGCGCAGAGAACCACGGGGTCTAGGTTCCCCTGCACCCCCACCGCGCCCCCCAGACGCTGCCATGCTTCGTCCAGCTCGACACGATGATCGAGGCCGATGATGTCCCCGCCAGCGTCTCGCATGGCTTCGAGCAGCAAGCCGGTGCCGGTGCCGAAGTGTATGACCGGCACTCCCGGACGGACCCCGAGAAACAGCCGTCGCATATGGGGAAGGACGAACTCCCGATAGTCTGCGGGCGAGAGACAGCCGATCCAGGAATCGAAAATCTGTATTGCCTGTACTCCGGCCGCAACCTGATCCTCGATGTAGCGGACAAGGTTCCTGGTCAGATATTCCATTAAGGCGCCCCACGCCCCGGGGTCGTCGAACATCAGCATTTTCGTGCGGCGGAACGTCCGGGAGGGGCCGCCCTCGATGAGATAGGATGCCAGCGTGAAGGGTGCCCCGGCAAAACCGATCAGCGGCCTTGCCGGATCCAAGCTCGAGCGCGCGCGCCGGATCGCCTCGAAAACGTACGCCAGCGAGTCCTGCGGCTCGACTTCCCGCAGACGATCCACCTCGGCAGCCGAGC
>JASHTR010000611.1 GCA_030040455.1 Terriglobia bacterium
GCCTCGGGCGAGTTCCGGCATCTGACGCCCAGCGAGGTTGACCGTCTTAAGACCTGGCGGCCTGCGGAGTCCTCCAAGCCCCGCAACGCTTCACGATGAGTAAGTTTTCCATCAACTCACTGCTCCCTTTCTGGGCGAGCCGCATTCAGCCTTACCCCGCCGGCAAACCCATTGAGGAGGTCGAGCGCGAGCTGGGCCACAGCGCCATTAAGCTCGCCTCTAATGAAAATCCGCTTGGTCCTTCGCCCCGGGCGCTTGAGGCGATCCGGATGAGCCTGGACCGGGTTCATCTCTATCCTGATTCCGGAGGGTACGAGCTGAGGCGGAAGCTTGCGGAGCATCTCCAGCTTGAAATGAGCCAGATTATTCTGGGAGCTGGCTCAACGGAACTCATCGAGTTGGCTGCGAAGACGTTTCTTTCCGGTGGGGACCAGGGCATCACCTCGCAATCCTCTTTCCTGATTTATCGTCTTGCCATTCAAGAGGCGGGCGCAGGCTTAACCCTCGCCCCTCTGGAAGGGATGAACGTCGATCTCACCGCTATCCGGCAGGCCATCACACCCCGCACGAAGCTCGTCTTTCTTGCCAACCCTAACAACCCCACGGGCACCTCGTTCACCGCCGCGAAGTTTGACGCTTTTCTGGATGCTATCCCGGCCCACGTTCTGGTGGTGCTCGACGAAGCCTACTACCACTACGCCGCGCCGGGTTATTCCCGCTCGCTCGATCTTGTACGGGCCGGACGGAACGTTCTTGTGTTGCGCACGTTTTCGAAGGTTTATGGTCTTGCGGGACTCCGGCTGGGCTATGGCTGCGGTCATCCCGAGTTAATTGAAAGCCTTAACCGGGTTCGCGCGCCGTTTAACACTTCTCGCCCGGCGCAGACGGCGGCACTTGCGGCGCTCGAGGACCGGGAATATGTCGAGAGGTCGGTGGAATTGAACTTCACGGAGATGCGGTTTGTAACGGAAGAGCTGACTTTTCTCGGAATACGGTTCACTCCTTCCAACGCGAATTTCTTGCTTATTGACACGGCGAGGGATTGCGAGCAAGATTTCCTAAGACTGTTGCGAGAGGGAGTCATCGTGAGGCCGATGAAGGTTTATGGTTTTCCCACGTCGTTGCGAGTGACGATTGGAACTCATGCGGACAACGAGAGCTTCCTCGCGGCGATGCGCCGCATCGCGCGCGCCCCGGCTTCAGCCAACACCTAGCTGGAGAATTCAGATGGCCTCGACGGGAGTTCACGATCGGTGGGCTGCGCCAGCCCGGGCCGAGGAGGTTCCATTATCGCCCTCCGAAGGCATCACGGAAATTCTGGAAAGGTATAGAATCCTGGCAGTGGTGGGGCTCTCCCCCAAGCCTTCCCGTCCGAGTCATGGTGTTTCTGCCTATATGCGGTCGCGCGGCTATCGCGTGATTCCCGTTAACCCCGCTGCAGAGTCTATCCTTGACGAACATTGCTATGCCTCACTCGACGGCATCCCGGAGGTTGTGGAGGTTGTTGTCATCTTTCGCCGCCCTGAGTTTGTCCCCGCTATCGTAGAAGAAGCCATTCGAGTTGGCGCCAAGGTCATTTGGATGCAGGAAGGCATTCGGCACGAGCAAGCGGCCCGTCGCGCGCGCGAGGCAGGGCTTGTGGTGGTGGAGGATCGTTGCATCCTGAAGGAACACGCCAAGCGCTTCCTCACCGAGGGCATCTGAAGAGAGCTTCCTGACTTCCTGGAGAATGCGGGTGAGGACTTTTCCCGGCATTTGACATACTTCGAAAGGGAGAGCTTTTCTGAAGGTGTTTCAGAAATGCGATAACGGCAAGGGTAAGGTCGCCGGCGCGATCACCGCGCCAGGCGTATCTCAGTGGCGGTGCCACGGTCGGGAAATTTAACCCACACCACGTTGCTGCTGTCGTCGTAACCCCAGCCGCGCGCCGCTTTCGGTTGCTCCAGTTTGGGCAATGGTTGGCCGTTGAGCAGAACCTCGGGGGGCGCGTCGCGAACGGCGTGAATTTTAAGTACCAGCGAGCGAGATGGAGGCTCGTAAGATCCCTGGCGTGCCCCAACCCGAACCGTGACGCCGGTTTGATCGGCCAAAACGCTTACCTTTTCGATAAAGAAATCACCCGACTCATACTTGAAGCTGAGGCCATCGTCCTCGTAATACTCACGCGCCGAGCTGCCCGCCGGATAGATTTCCAGCATGAGCGGGTCGAGCGGCGCCTCGCCCGTGTATTCAACTACCTGTCGGGTGGGGATGATCGCGCCACCCCGGACAAAGAGCGGAATCCTGCCGAGCGGAGCGTTCACGGTAACAGACTTCGGGCCTTCGTAAATATGGTCCGACCAGAAGTCGAACCACTCGCCCTTCGGCAGGTAGACGCTCCACTTCCACTCACCATCCTTCACGACGGGAGCTACAAGCAGGTCGTCGCCGAGCAGGAATTCTTCCTGCTGCGACACGGCTTCGAGATCGGCCGGATAATCGAGCAGGAGCGCCTTCATCACCGGCAATCCGGTTTTGGACGATTGGTAGAAGGCGTTGTAGAGGTAGGGCAGCAGACGGTAGCGCAAGTCGATCGAACTACGATTAATCTCTTCGCGGCGGACGCCGTAGGACCACGGGTCCTGCTCGCGCGTCCCCAGCGTCGTGTGGGTGCGGGCCAGCGGGTAAAAGACGCCCGCCTCCAGCCATCGCGTATAGAGGTCCGGGCTGGGGCTTTCCGCAAAGCCGCCGATATCGGCGCCAGCGAAGGTCAGGCCCGATAATCCCATGCCCATGATCTCAGGAAGGCTCAGGCGCAGGTGATCCCAGGTGCTGGTGTTGTCGCCGGTCCAGACAGCGGCGTAACGCTGCCCGCCCGCGTACGTGTCGCGCGTCAGGACGAATGTCCGTTCCTGCGGGCGAAGACGAAGCACGCCGTCCCTCGTGGCCTCGGACATTAACATGCCGTATACGTTATGGATTTTTGCGTGGGGGCTCTTGAGTCCGCGATCGTAGAAGATGGCGTCGAGCGGCATGGTCTTGCTGGGCACGTTGAAGATCGAAGGTTCGTTCATATCATTCCAGAAGCCAGCCACACCATCTGAAATCAGCCCTCGGTAAAGACCGCCCCACCACGCCCGCACTTTGGGCGATGTGAAATCCGGAAACGCGCTGACCCCGGGCCAGACCTCGCCTTCGTAGACCCTGCCATCCGGCATTTTGACAAAGTCGTTGCCGGCAATGCCCTGCTGGTAAACCCAGTAGCCTGGGTCCACCTTAATTCCG
>JASHTR010000612.1 GCA_030040455.1 Terriglobia bacterium
CGGCAATCGATCTCTTGACGGTTTCACATCACTCGGAGGAGGCGCTGGACGTTTACCGGCCCCTGACGTGCGTCGGCGCCTATGCACTGAACCAAGCAAATGGAGAAATCCTTCCTCTACTGGCCAAAGAGACGATCCTCGCCACCGGCGGCCTCGGCCGGGTATATCTGCACACCACTAATCCGGCCGGCGCTGGCGGCGATGGCATCGCCATGGCCCATCGTGCCGGGGCGCGCTGTATCAACATGCAGTACGTCCAGTTCCATCCCACCACGCTTTACCACCCTTCCGGGCGGTTCCTGATCTCCGAAGCGTTGCGCGGGGAAGGGGCGCGGCTTGTGGACGGGCAAGGCCACGAATTCATGTCCCGCTTCCATCCGAGCGGCTCGCTCGCGCCGCGCGATGTAACAGCGCGCGCCATTTACCAAGTGATGCTGGAATCGGGAGAACCGTGCGCCTATCTCGATATTTCTCATAAGCCGGCAGACCATATTCGCGACCGCTTCCCTGCCATTTATCGCCATTGCCTTGAAGCTGGCATCGATATAACCCGGCAGCCAATTCCCGTGGTGCCCGCCGCGCACTACAGTTGCGGCGGCATCGCAGTGGATGAATGGGGCAGGACAAACCTCGATCGGCTGCGAGCGGTGGGCGAGGTTTCATGCACCGGGCTGCATGGCGCCAATCGCCTGGCCAGCACGTCGCTGCTCGAATGCCTCGTCTGGGGAACACGCGCTGGCGACCAGGCTGCCGGGACGGTTCAGACGAGCGCAAGCTACTACTTTCCGGGTATCGTTCCCTGGCGTTACGAGCACGAGGCGGTTGACCCCGCCCTCATTGCTCAGGACTGGCTGACCATCCAGCAGACCATGTGGAACTATGTGGGACTCATCCGCAGCGAAAAGCGCTTGAATCGCGCCAACGAGATTCTCCGCGAGTTGGATGCGGAGATTTCCAGGTTCTACGAAAAGGCCGAGGTAACCGACGCCATCATCGGGCTGCGCAACGGTATTCAGACCGCCCGCGTGCTGCTTCTCGCCGCCAAGGAATGCCGTGAAAGCCGGGGATGCCATTACCGGATCGACTGAGAAGCAGGCGTCGGGTTTCAGAGGAGTTCAAGGATGGGGCGATTGGAGCGCTGAAAGAGAGAAAGGACAAGTTAAAGGGCAAGCATGGTGATCTTTTTGACGTTAGACGCTCTTCTTCCTGGCGTCAGCCGCCTGCTTCCGCAGCTTCCTCGTTCTCGAGGGTTTCGAGGACGTGCCGGAGCGCCTGAATGACATCTTGCGGGTGGATGCTCTTTCGCCGGAACTGGAGCACTAGCTTGAACTCCTTCGAGGGCGGCACGAACCGGAAGGCCTCGGGCTTGCGCTTTCCGCTTCTCTCCGCGCGAGCCTGCTCGCGGCTCAGAACCCCCGACGCAAAGCGCCGCACCAGGTCCCGCATCTTCGCCTCGCCCGGCTGGCGCGCCACCTGCAGCAGTTGCGACTTGGAGAGCACGCCCTGCTCGATACATGCTGCTTTAATGTCATCCGGAATCGATCGCAGGCTTAGCGATTCTGTCACCGAAGAGCGCCCCTTGCTCACGCGCTTTGCGATGTCTTCGTGCGTCAGCCCGAAGCGGTCCGCCAGGGCCTGTAGGCCGTCGGCCTCTTCGAAAGGAGTCAGGTCCTTGCGCTGGAGATTTTCGATCAGCGCCAGCTCAATCGTCTCCTCGTCATTTACTTCCTTCTCAATGCAGGGCAGCTCGCGAAGTCCCGCAACACGCGCCGCCTGAAATCGCCGCTCGCCCGAGATGATCATGTATCTTTCGGACTGCGGGAGGTAACGCACCAGGAGGGGCTCGAGCACGCCCCGCTCGCGGACCGAATCCACGAGGGATTTCAAGTCGCCCATGTCTTTCCGCGGCTGGTCCGAGTTGGGCTGGATTTTTTCGAGGGCGATCATCCGCCCGATGGCCGCGCCGCTGCGGGAAATGATCTCTTCCACGTAATGAGCGTCGTGGCGCATTTTAACCGTGAGGGGCAATCCCATCCGTCTAGTGGACACGCTGCAAAACCTCCCGGGCGAGTTGCTCGTAATCTTCCGCTCCGCTGGAGTCGGGCGCAAAGGTAAAAATCGTTTCCTTATATGCCGGGCTCTCTTCCAGCCGCACGTTCTTATTCACCACTGTCTTGAACACTTTATCGCCAAAAACATCGCTCACCTGCTTGCGGATGTCGCGAGCCAGGTTCGTGCGCTTGTCAAAAAGGGTCAGGACCACGCCCAGCAGCTTCAGGTCCGGGTTAGGGCGCGAGCGGATGCGGGCAAGAGTTTCCAAGAGGTCGTCGCTCCCCTCCATAGCGTAGTACGCCGCCTGGATCGGCACGAGAAGATGCGTGGAAGCCACCAGCGCATTCACGGTGATCAGGCCGAGCGTGGGCGGGGTATCAATCAGGATCATGTCAAAGCTATCGCGGCACGGGGCAAGAGCATCCTTGAGGCGGTAGGGAGCGTCAAACTGGCCCACCAGCATTGCCTCCAGCTTGGCGAGCGAAATCTTGGCGGGCGCAAGGCACAGGTTGGGCGTTTTGGTCGGCTTGACAACACCGGCCAGGTCGATCTGGTGATCGGCCAGAACGTCGTAAATGGTATGCGTGATCCCATCGAGCGGGAAGAAGGTGAGCGTGGAGTTGGCCTGCGGATCGAGATCGATGAGGAGGGTACGCTTCTTTTTCAAAGCAAAGGCGGCAGCGAGGTTAACCGCTGTTGTCGTCTTGCCCACGCCGCCCTTCTGGTTTGCAATTGCGATGACAGTGGCCAATCAGTGCTCCGGGCAGAAAAACAAGAAGCGGA
>JASHTR010000613.1 GCA_030040455.1 Terriglobia bacterium
ACAACCACATCGGTGCGGCGCCCACCGTAATCCTGAGTTACAACTTCTGGCAGAAACATTTTGGCGGAAGATCATCTGTCATCGGCAAATCCATCACCATGGGCGACCAGAGTTACAGCGTTATCGGAGTTACCCCCAGAAACTTCTGGTTCTTTTATCAGAGCCATGATGATGTTTTCGTCCCCATCGGTATTTACGATCGCGTATGGAAACACCAGCGGTTATTCCACCCAGGAATGTTTGTGGTTGGGCGTCTCAAGCCGGGCGTTACGCCTAACCAGGCGCAGGCAGATATGACGGCGGTTGGGGAATTGCTGGCGCAGCAATATCCCAAGGATGATGCCGGATATGGAGTCAAAATGTCGCCCGTTGTGGCTTGGAGCATCAAGAACTACGCGCGCGGGGCACTGTGGCTGCTGCTGGGCGCGGTCTGCTTTGTTCTGCTCATTGCCTGTGTGAACGTGGCAAATCTGTTGCTTAGCCGCGCCGCCGGGAGGCAACGGGAGATGGCTATTCGCGCCGCGCTTGGAGCAGGCGCCCGGCGCGTGGTGCGGCAGCTTCTGACGGAGAGCGTATTGTTGGGCCTTTTAGGCGGCGGCCTGGGCGTCTTGCTTGCCTCGGCGGGAACGAAGCTGCTGCTGGCCTACGTTCCGGGCGATTTGCCGCGCTCCGAAAATGTGGGTGTCGATCTCCGCGTGCTGCTGTTTGCCGTTGCTGTCTCGGTGATCACGGGGATGATTTTCGGACTTGCTCCCGCCCTACGATCGGCCAAGCCCGATCTCCAGGATACGCTTAAGGAAGGAAGCCGCGGCTCGGCCGGCGGGCAGCACCACCTGCAACGCGGATTGGTGGTGGCCGAAATCGGCTTGGCGCTGGTGCTGCTGATTGGCGCGGGGCTCACACTCAAAAGCATCTGGTATCTAAACTCAGTGAACCTCGGCTTCAATCCCAGCCACGCCCTCAGCTTCGATGTTTCTCTGCCGCCGGCCCGTTACCAGGATGCAAACAATAACCGGATTTTTTATAAAGAATTGCTGGCCAAGCTTCGCGCGCTTCCCGGCGTCAACGTGGCGGGGGCAACCGATCTCATGCCCCTCAGCGGCAACGACAATGAGTGGTCTTTTTATGTGGAGGGGCGGCCCAAACCACAGATGAAAAATATGCCGCAGACGATGTTCTACATAACCACACCGGGCTATCTCGGCGCCATGGGCATCAGCCTGCTACGCGGGCGTTTTTTTACGGACCAGGATAACCTCCGATCCCAGCCCATCGTTGTGATTGACGATGTTTTTGCCCGCACCATGTTTCCAAATCAGAATCCAATCGGTCAGCGCATCATTTTCCCCCTTCCAGGGTACGATGCGCCTCGGGAGATTGTCGGCGTGGTACACCATGTCAAGCATTTTGGCCCAGCCGGAATGAAAGGCTGGCAAGTTCAGAACGATCTTTATATGCCCATGGCCCAGGTTCCGGATCAGTTTTACAAGGGTGGAGGCGTATGGAACCTGACTTTGGTGGTGCGCACGTCAGTTGACCCGCGAGCCATGACGGTTGCCGTTATTCGAACCGTCCATTCGATTGACAACAGCGTGGCAGTGAATGCGGTCCAGACCGTTACTGAGATGGAGCGCGCGTCGCTTGCTGCGCAACGTTTTACGATGATGCTGATGGCGGTTTTTGCCGCGCTGGCCCTCATCCTGGCTGCGATTGGAATCTACGGCGTGATTTCCTATTCGGTCAGCCAGCGCACGCACGAGATTGGCATTCGCATGGCGCTGGGCGCGCAGCGGCGCGACGTGCTGGCTTGGGTGGTGAAGCAGGGCATGACGCTGGCGTGTTACGGTGTTGCGGCAGGAGTGATTGCCGCGCTGGCTTTGACGCGGCTGATGTCGAGCGTTCTTTATGGCGTCCAGCCGACGGATCCCGCTACCTTTGTCGTAATTTCGGTCGTCTTAGCGGGTGTGGCTTTGCTCGCGTGCTATATCCCTGCGCGCCGCGCGACGAAAGTGGATCCGATGGAAGCGTTACGCTATGAATGAAGCGGTCAGCTATCAGCGGTCAGCGATGGCGTTTGGTTATCGTCAGCCTGGAGGCATCCTTGAGGGACTTTAGAGAAAGCTGATAGCTGATAGCTAAAGGTGGTTTATGGCAACACTCATCCAAGACCTGAAATTTGGCTGGCGGCAACTGGCGAAACGGCCTGGGTTCACGGCGGCGGCGGTGATCTGTCTGGCGCTGGGCATTGGCGCAACTACAGGAATTTTCAGCGTGGTAAATACAGTTCTTTTGCGCCCGTTGCCCTACGCACATCCCAGCCGGCTCATCCGAATCTACACGGAGTGGCCTAAGTTTCCCGGAGGAGGCTTGCACAGGTTCTGGGTCTCGCCCCCGGAATTTCTCGACATTCGGCGGGACGCGAAGCTGTTCCAGTCGGTCGATTCATGGGTCAACAGCGGCGTGAATCTGTCCGGCAAAAGCAATCCCTTATATGCCACGGCTTCTTTTGTTTCGGGCGGCTTGCTACGCTCGCTCCGAGTCGTTCCTGCCTTCGGCCGCTTGATTGCGCCTGCCGACGATGAGTATGGCGCTAATCGCGTTGCTGATATTTCTTACGGTCTCTGGCAGCGCGCCTATGGCGGCGATGCGAACATTATCGGGCGAGACATTCTGCTGAACGGCGAAAAGACCACCATTATCGGCGTCATGCCCCGCGATTTTCACTTCCCATTGGGCGAGTCCAGCCCTACCGATGTTTGGACGCCGCTTCAAATCAATCCGGCCAAGCCGGGAAGCCGCAGCTCGCACTATTTGTCGCTCCTGGGATTGCTCAAGCCCGGCGTCACCCCGCCGCAAGCCCAGGCCGAATTTGCGAGCTTAGTGAAGTATTGGGGTGAAACGGGCTCGGCGAAAGAGCATCATTTCGATCCGGCAACTCATACGATCGTCAGTTACCCCTATCAGGAGGAAGTGGTGCGCGGCGTGCGGCCTGCCTTGCTGATGCTGCTGGGCGCGGTTTGTTTTGTTCTGCTTATTGCCTGCGTCAACGTCGCGAATCTCTTGCTTGCGCGCGCCGAAGGCCGGCGGCACGAGATCGCCATTCGCAGCGCGATGGGAGCCACCCGCACGCAGCTCACGCGCCAATTCATTATCGAGGGCATTCTACTCTCCGCCGTGGGAACCGTTGTGGGCCTGCTCCTGGCTAGCGTCGGCATGGGGCTGCTCAAACTCGCCAGCCTGGCGAGCATACCGCGCGCCTCCGCCATCGCGCTCGATGGCCACGTGGTGCTCTTCGCCGTGGCAATCTGCTTCCTGACGGGTGTCTGCTTCGGCCTTGCGCCGCTGATGCATTTTTTGCAGGAAAACGCTCATGAAAGTCTTCGCTCCGGCGCGGGCCGGACCACCGTAAGCGCGAGCGCCCGGCGCTTCCGTCACGCCCTCGTGGTGTGCGAGATGGCTCTGGCGCTGATGCTCCTGATCGGCACCGGGCTGATGGTCCGCGCCTTCTGGAAAGTCCAGGAAGTCGATGCGGGGTTCAATCCCAAGAATGTGATCACCATGCAGGTGAGCCTGCCTCAGGCTGTTTACTCAACACACCAGAAAGAGCTGAATTTCTGGTCAGCACTCGAAGCACGGCTCGACAATCTGCCTGGAGCAAGAGACACAGCACTCTTTTCCGGCTTGCCTCCAGTGCGCCCCCCGGAGGATGACGATACGCGGATCGAAGGTTTCGTGTACAAACCAGGCGGGCCGATCCAGAACGTTGAATTCTATCAGGTGATCAGTCCGGGGTATTTCAAGACCCTGGGCATCCACCTGATTGCGGGCCGCTTGTTTAATGATAGCGACGGGCCGAACGCCCCGAAAGTGGCCATCGTTAACGAGACAATGGCGCGTACGTTTTGGGGAAATCAAAGCCCGGTTGGCCGCAGAGTCGCGCCTTGGTATGACACAAAGAACTGGTCCACGGTTATCGGCGTGGTGGCCGACGTGAAGAATGGCGGCCTGGAGCAACCCACGGGCACGGAGCTTTACCTCCCCTTTACTCAGGTTCAAACGCCAGGACCAAATAGCTCCTACATTGCCGTCCGGACGGCGGGCGACGCGAGCGCCGTGGTCAGCGAGGTCCGGCGCATGGTGCACGATCTTGATCCCACGCTGCCGCTGGCCCACGTTCGCAGCATGGATAGCGTGATGTCCGCGGCGCAGTCACGGCCTCGCTTTCTGGCGCTTCTTCTTACCCTTTTCTCAATCGTGGCGCTTGTTCTGGCGGCGGTGGGAATCTATGGCGTGATTTCTTACTCCGTCGCCCAGCGCACCAAAGAGTTTGGCATCCGCATGGCGTTGGGCGCGCAAAAGCAGGATGTCCTTCGACTCGTCGTGGGGCAGGGAATGACCCTGGCGCTCGCCGGCGTGGGCCTTGGGATCGCGGGAGCGCTCGTTTTGACTCGTTTCCTGAAGAGTTTACTCTACGGAGTTCACCCGACCGATCTGCTGACGTTTCTCGGTGTCTCGCTTGTACTGGCAGGCGTGGCTTTGCTCGCGTGCTACATCCCCGCGCGCCGCGCAACGAAAGTGGATCCGATGGTGGCGTTGAGATATGAGTAATGCCGTGGTTCGTGGTTAGTGATTCGTGATTCGATATTCGAGACACGAACCACGAATCACTGCCTTTGCCTTGGATCGAGGATGCGAAGATGCTTGAAATAAGTGCGATAAAAACCACGGTCCCGCGTGAGCAGCCGGTCAGCCTGGAGCAAGGCGTGCGCGCCAATCAGGAAGTCTGCTGTAACCCGCGATCGCGATCCGCCCCGCTCGCGGTAAGCCTTCCAGACCCTGCCGGCCTCAATCGCAGCTTCAGCAGTGAGGGGACTGAACTCGATTCTGAGCTCGTCAAACATTTGGCGCACGACCTGGGCGGAAGTGAAGAGCCCGGCGATCTCCGCCCAAACGACGCCACAAGCCACAACGCGCCCCTCGGCGACCGAGGATTCCAGGGCTTCGCGAGAGTGCCGGGCAAACACGGAGTCGCGGATCACAAAGTCGAAAATGACGCTGCTATCGACGGCGGTGACCATGTGGGAATGCTTCTCCGCGGAGTTCAGTTATGATCTCGTCGGTAGTCTTGCCAAGCTGCAGGATGCCGTAATACTTCTCGAAAGGGTCGGATGAATTCAGTTTGGTCATCACAAGCTTGCCTTTATCTTCTCGGACGTTCAGCACCTGTCCTTTGCGGAGGCCCAGGCGCACGCGCAGCGGCTTGGGGATGGTGATCTGGCCTTTTTCGGAAACCGTAGTCTTCATACCAAAATGGTATGAATTCTTACTGGATTTTTCAAGTAGAGGCGCTGCTTCCCGCGCACTTGTAGCGCCGGGCCCGCATTGGGCCCCTTCGCGGAGCCTGCCCTGAGCAAAGCGAAGGGACCGGTTCGAAGAGGAGCGAATCGGCTCAGGGCAAGCTCTGCGGCAGTTCGAGGGTTGTGATCCGCGGCGCGTGGTTCGTGGTTCGAACCACGAACCACGAATCACAGCCTTTGAAAAGCCGCAGCGTCACAGGGCTAACGCTGCGCTACGGGCTCATCGATCCGTAGATTTCACAGATAACGCAGAAGCGGACGATCGAAGAAGTTATTTATGCCGGGTATAAAGCATAATTCGCCAGCCTTTCTCTTGGTGGCACTGCTCGCGTCGATGGTCTTATCCGCCGGCGCCCGCGCGATGGCGTCCAGCCTCGCTGATAAAACGCTATCCCCATCCGGGATGGCAGGAGGTGAAGGAGGGATTCTTGAACTGACATACACGCCCTCCCCGACAACAAGCTCCGCCCCTGCCCAGCCGAAAAAGGGGGTAAAGATTCCCTTCGAATTTGTGGAAGGACTGATGGTATGCGCCATACCGACAAGCAGCGGAAAGCTCCGCCTGGTTTTTGATACCGGAGCCAACGCTACGGCGCTGCTTGGGAAATCGCGTCCTATTGAGATTCATATTGGCGGCAAATCACTTCGGCTGGTCTCCGCACCGCTCCGGACGTCCACGCTTGGACAGGTGAACAAGACTTTGCCCCCGGAGAGACGCCTGGAAGGAATTCTGGGCGAGGACGTGCTGGTCCAGTTCGAGCGCGTGACCGTTGACTATAAGAGCTTAGAAATCGAATTTTATCCCTGAGGTGCGCAGCAAAGCCGCAGCGTTAAAGGGCGAACGCTGCGCTACAGGGGATTGATAACGCGCAGGAACTTGAATTGATGGAAATCCGTATCGGCGGTGCGAATCTCAGTAATGCCATGCTCGCGCATGAGCGCAGCAATATGAAGGTCGTGCATCGTGTTGCCGGACGTGTGCGGATATTCACGCGTGAGATCGCGGACGACTTCCGGATGCCGGTCCGTTTCCTTCAAAAGGCCAAAAGAGGGAGAAGCTTGAAGTGCCTCGATAAAGCTCCAGGCTTCGGCAAACGTCATAGGATGACGAAAAAGTGAGCGATGTGTAACAACACGCAGAAATTCGTAAATGACGGACCATGTGGTGAACCACGCCTCGGCCGAGGAGCTCCACTCTGCGAGCAGTTCTCGCATCCGCCGCTGCCCTGGAAAGTCCTCATTCGCCGCATAGATCAAAAGATTCGTATCAACGACAAACACTTTCAGGCCTTCCTCCTCGCGCCGTACAAACGTTCATCGCGCTCCGCTTCTAGAAAGTCATACAGCGTCTTGCGGTCATTGAGGTTCACCTTGGGAGGCCAACCCATTTTGAAACTCGGGAGCGGGAGAAGGCGTTTGGGCTTGGGTTTCTCCTGCAATCCTTGGCGCAGAAATTCCGTAACCAGGCCCGAGAGGGTCTCATTGCGCTCGACAGCCCGCCGCTTCAAGTCGCGGAAAAGAGGATCAGGAATAATGAGCGTGGTTTTCATACGGAAAACCATATCGCAGACACAGAAAAATGTCAAACCACTCATTCGAGAGATAAGAGACGAGAGACAACAGCATTCGTGGTCAGTGGTTCGAACCACGAATCACGGCCTTTGAAAAACCGCAGCGTTAAAGGGCGAACGCTGCGCTACGAGAAAATGAAGAGGAGAAAACGATGGAATCTAATTCACTGATCCGGCTTGAAGACGTCACAAAAGTGTTTTACACCGACGAGGTGGAAACGCACGCGCTTTCGGGCATCCACCTCCAAATCCGCGCGGGGGAATACGTCTCCATCGCCGGGCCTTCGGGTTGTGGGAAATCGACGCTGCTCTCCATCATGGGGTTGCTGGATACTCCCACCGAAGGCAAATATTCGCTGAACGGCGCGCCGGTGGAAGACCTCGACATGGGCGACCGCTCGCGCATTCGCAACCGCGAAGTGGGGTTTATCTTTCAAAGCTTCAACCTGATCGGCGATCTGAACGTGTTCGAGAACGTCGAGCTACCGCTCACTTATCGCGGCATGCCTTCGCCCGAGCGCAAGCAGCGGGTGCAGCAGGCGCTCGAGCGTGTTGGCATGTCTCATCGCGCGAAGCATTACCCCTCGCAGCTTTCGGGCGGCCAGCAGCAGCGCGTGGCGGTGGCGCGGGCGCTGGTGGGGGAGCCAGCGGTGCTGCTGGCGGACGAGCCGACCGGCAACCTGGACTCGAAGAACGGCGAAGCGGTGATGGACCTGATGCGCGAGCTTCACCGCGCCGGAGCCACCATCGTGATGGTGACGCACGACCCGCGCTTTGCGCGCTATGCGGAGCGCACGGTGAGCCTTTTTGACGGTCGGATCGTGGACGAGAATTTCGAGCCGAATCCAACACCGGACCACTCTCCGGCGTCGGAGATGTAGTAGCACCGGCGTCCCTTCACCGAGACGCTTTCTGTAGCGGCGCTCTATGAGCGTCGAAAGGAAATTTCGAGGGCAAATGAACTTAAGCGCGAGTTCTCGGCTGCACCGCCTGGACCGATTGTTTACGGATCAGCCGGTATATTTCCTTACGGCATGTACTGCCGCACGTAAAAGGATTTTGATGAGCAAGGAAGCGCACGAGGCATTTGTTGTGTTCGCCCGGCAAGCACAGGGCTATGGGGTTTGTATAGGCTGCTATGTGATGATGCCGGATCATCTGCACCTGTTCGCAGCATTTTCCTTCGGAAGCATGTCGCTCAGCTCATGGATAAAGTCACTCAAGAATGCTCTATCGAAAAGCTTGCGGGCGCAAAATGTGGCTGCTCCGCATTGGCAAAAGGGTTTTTTCGATCATGCGCTGCGGTCGAAGGAATCGTACGCCGCGAAATGGGAGTACATACGGCTCAATCCAGTCCGCGCCGGACTGGTGAAAAGACCCGAGGAGTGGCCCTACCAAGGCCAGATTCACATGCTCTCCGGCGATAGCTTGGATTACCGGCGCTCATAGAGCGCCGCTACAGCCCATAACAATGATTTGGCGGAGGAAACCGTCAGCGATCAGCTCTCAGCGATCAGCCGTCAGCCAACGACTTTCACGTACAAAGTTTTCTTACTGAGTGCTGACTGCTGAAAGCTGGTATTAGCAAGCAGCGCCCCTACGAGGTGATTATGGGTACAATTTTTCATGACCTGAAATTTGGGCTGCGGCAACTCCGCCGCAATCCGGGTTTCACGGCGGTAGCGATCATTACTCTTGCACTCGGCATTGGCGCAAACACGGCCATCTTCAGCCTGGTGAACGCCATTCTTCTTCGCCCGCTGCCTTATCCGGACGCCAGTCGACTGATGACGGTTTGGGAGACGGAGCCGAGCGGTCCAGGAAATCTTTATCCCGCCAGCGGCCCGGATTTTCTCGATTGGCGAGCACGAAACAGGGTATTTGAAAGCATTGCAGCGGGAACCGGAGCAAACGCGGCGCTGGCGAGCAGCACATCGGAGCCACTCGAGCTCGCTGGCTATGCAGTTTCACCCGAAATGTTTCACGTCCTTGGCGAGCAGCCGTTGTTGGGCCGGGTCTTTGCCAAGGACGAGACTGAGGCCGGTCACAATCACGTTGTAATTCTCAGTTACGGATTGTGGCAACGAGCCTTTGGCGGCGATCGGAGCATCGCTGGCCGGAACATCATTCTGAATGGCGAAGCTTATGACGTGGCGGGAATCATGCCGCAGGATTTCAAATTTCCCAATGTCTGGGGCAGCCGGGCTGATTATTGGATACCCATAAATTTTGTTGCGCCTGCATATAGAAAAAGCCGCGGCAGCCACTGGCTCTTTGTGATCGGGCGGACAAAAAAAGGCGTTTCCGTAGAAAAAGCCCGCGCCGATATGGAAACCCTCTCACAGCGGCTCGCTCACCAATATCCGGACACCAATACCGGGGTCATCGCCAAGGTTGTGACCTTGCGATATCAGTTGGTGAAGAATGTGAAGCCTGCACTATTAGTGCTCTTTGCCGCGGTCGGCCTCCTTCTGTTGATTGCGTGCGCGAACGTTGTGAATTTGCTGATGGCGAAGGCCGTGGGGAGGCAGCGGGAAGTTGCCATCCGGCTGGCGGTTGGCTCCGGGCGTGCTCGCCTCGTTCGCCAACTGCTCACGGAAAGCATTCTTCTTTTTTTCCTCGGGGGTGCAGCGGGGCTTGTGGTGGGTTGGAGCGCATTAGAATTACTGCTCCGTGCCGCGCCCACCGGCTATATCCCCGGCATTCTTCAAGTTCATCTGGACAGTTGGGTCTTCCTTTTTACATTCCTCGTTGCATTTGTGGCGGGCACTTTGGCCGGATTCCTTCCAGCCCTGCAAGCCTCCAAGCCCGACCTGCAGGAAACCCTGAAAGAAGGTTCACGGTCACTTGCCTCGTCGCATCACCGCTCCCGCAGCGTGATGACTGCTGCCGAAGTAGCATTAGCATTGGTAATGCTGGTTGGAGCGGGGCTTGCCCTCAAGAGCCTGGTGCGGCTGCTGGGGGTGGAGGCGGGTTTTGACTCCCATAACGTCCTGACGGCCAGGCTCGCCCTGCCCGAGGCAAAATACTCGAAGCCAAGCCAGATTGACTCCTTTTATCAGCAGGCATTGCAGCGCATCCAGGCGCTTCCCGGCGTTGTCTCCGCGGCCGCGGCCACCGAACTGCCTCTGGAAGGAGGAAGCAATGGTGTGGTGTATATCGAAGGTCAACCGATCCCCAAGGACATGTGGTCGAGTCCTCTCGTAGAGTGGTGCGTCATCACGCCGGACTATTTCCACACCCTACGCATCCCTTTGATCGAGGGGCGGGATTTCACGCTGCGGGACACGGATAAAAGCCGACTTGTGGCAATCATCAATGAAACCATGGCGCGCCGTTTCTGGCCCAAACAGGATGCCGTGGGTAAGCGGTTCAGCCAAGGTTTTGAGAAGAATCCTAAATGGATCACTGTGGCTGGTGTTGTGGGTGATATACGGGAGTTTGGCCTCAATCAGCCCCCTATTCCCGAGGCTTACTTTCCGGCATACGTGCAACATCGCGCGGACATGGCTTTGGTCATTCGAACGTCCACCCCGCCGCTCGGCCAGATTTCGGCAGTGAGAAAGGCGATTCACGATCTCGACCCGCAATTACCGGCCTATAATCCCCAGACACTCAGCCAGATTGTCTCGAAGTCTTCCCAGCAACAGAGTTTTCTCGCGCTGCTGCTAGCGCTTTTTGCCGCGCTGGCATTGATCCTGGCTGCGGTGGGAATCTACGGAGTGATTTCTTATTCCGTCAGCCAGCGCACGCACGAAATCGGCATTCGGATAGCGTTGGGAGCGCAGAAGCGCGATGTCCTACAACTTGTGCTGGGTCAGGGATTGAGGTTGGCCCTGGCTGGCGTCGGCATTGGCATTGTTGCCGCATTGGTCCTGACGCGCCTGATGACCAGCTTACTCTACGGCGTGAAGCCGAGCGACCCGTTGACGTTCGTTGTGGTTTCAGGAGTGCTGATCGCTGTGGCGTTGCTGGCGTGTTACATTCCTGCCCGCCGGGCCGCGAAAGTTGACCCGATGGTGGCATTGAGGTACGAATAATGCCGTGGTTCGTGGTTAGTGTTTCGTGATTCGCGGTTAGGAAGTGGTGAGCGTTTTGAAGAACGATAACGAAACTGCGATTCGGGATTACAAGGACTTGCGTGTTTGGCAACAGGCGATGGAATTAGCAAAGCTCGTCTATCAGGTGACTCAGCCATTTCCAGCGGAAGAAAAATTCGGCATCATTTCGCAGATGCGGCGTGCGGCGGTATCGGTTCCTTCCAATATTGCCGAAGGTCAAGCTCGGAACACGACGGGTGAGTTCGTCCAGTTCATCTCACACGCTAAGGGCTCCCTTGCAGAACTGGACACGCAAGTGCGCCTTTCGGTGGGGCTGGGATTCTGCCCGGAGAGTCATTCGGAAAGAGTCTTAGGGCTGATTACGGACTTACAGAAAATGTTAAATGGTCTCCGCCGAAAACTGACGACAAGTAATGCCGGGGTTCGCGGTCAGTAATTCGAGGCACGAGCCACGAACCACGAATCACTGCCTTGGAAAAGCCGCAGCGTCACAAGACGGACGCTGCGCTACGTTTGTCACACTCGCAATTCATCATTTGAAGGGAGTTTGGCGTGAGCGCCTTGATCCAGGATTTGAAATTTGGCCTGCGCCAACTCCACCGCAATCCCGGTTTTACGGCAGTCGCCATCCTCACGCTAGCGCTGGGGATTGGAGCCAGCACGGCCATTTTCAGCCTGGTTGAGGCGGCCCTGTTTCCTTCATTCACAGTCAGCAACCCCAGCCGGCTTGCCGGAGTCTACACGAGCGGTCCCAACGGAACGGGTTATAGTCCCACGTCCTATCCTGACTACATCTATTATCGCGATCACAACCAAGTGTTCTCCAGCCTGATGGCCTATGCACATATATCGGTGCGCTGGACGCATGGAGACCAGACCGCCTTCCTTCCCGCCGCTATCGCCTCCAGCAACTACTTTACCGTGCTGGGAGTGGAACCTTTTATGGGGCGAACTTTTTTGCCCAAGGAAGACAGCGCAATCGGAGGTTCTGCCGTCGCCGTTGTGAGCTATCAATTCTGGGCGGGGCAGTTGGCCTCCGACCCGAAGATTATCGGAAAGACTTTAACACTCAATGGTCATCCCTTCACGATTGTCGGCGTGGCCCCAAGAAACTTCTCAGGGGTGGACCTTGCCTGGGGATCCATGCCTGACATATGGGTTCCAATGTCGATGCAGGCCGTTGCCTTACCTACCAACGGTGGCCTTGATCCCCTACAGAACCGCGAGGCCACATTCCTCCTCGTCATGGGCAGGCTAAAACCTCAAATGAGTCTTGAAGATGCCAGGGTGGATATGGAAGTAGCGGCACGGCAGCTTGCGGAGGCGTATCCGGTCGACGACAAGGGGCGAACCGCTTTCGTGTTGACGGCAAACGAATCCAGGATGTGGCCCGGCTGGCGCAACTCTGTGGTTCAGGTGTTGTTGCTTCTGGGAGTGGCGGTTGGCTTCGTCCTGCTGATTGCCTGCGCGAACGTCGCCAATTTACTTCTGGCAAGAGCCACGGCGCGGCAGAGGGAGACTGCGGTGCGGCTCGCTCTCGGAGGCAGCCGCGGGAGAGTGGTCCGGCAGTTGCTGACCGAGAGTTTATTGTTATCAACGATGGGCGCAGCAGCCGGCTTGCTCTTTGTGCGCCTGCTGATTGGGATCATCCCCTCGTTTGAGCTGACATACCGAATGCACATGAATCTCAATCTAAAAGTAGATTGTCGCGTCTTTATCTTTGCCCTGCTTCTTTCGTCGGTCACGGCTCTCATTTTCGGGTTGATTCCAGCCTTCAAAGCCTCAGACATCGATTTGAGCCACTCACTCAAGGAAGGGTCGCATCGTTCTTCGGCAACAATCAGTGGGCGAGGAATGCGCGATGCGATTATTGCCATCGAAGTGGTTCTCGCCTTTTTGTCTCTCATCGGCGGGGGTCTTTTCATCCACAGCCTGCTTCATTTGGAGAGCGCCGATCCCGGCTTTCGTCCGGACAATGTTCTCGCCGCCTCCGTGGCGCTCTTGCCCGGCCAATACTCTCCTACGCAGGGATCTCAATTTTACGCTCAGTTGCTCGACCGCGTTTCAAATATCCCGGGCATCCACTCCGCCTGCCTTACACAGCTCCGTCCGCTGACTACTATTCTTGACGTCAGGCAGATCGTGCTTGAAGGGCAGGAAGAGCAGAACGCAGAATCAGGAATCACAATTCAAACGGACATTGTTTCACCAGGATATTTTAGGACATTGGGCATTCCTCCGCTTCGAGGACGCGACTTCACCCCGCAAGATGACGCACAGGCGCCGCAGGTTGCGATCGTTAACAAAACAATGGCCGAAAGCCTCTGGCCGCGCCAGGATCCCATTGGGAAACGGTTCAAAATTCAAGGAGAAAATGTGTACTGGCAGGTGGTTGGTGTGGTTGCGGACATCAAATATCACACCGTTTGGGAAGGCCCCGTTTCATACATGTACCTGCCGGTGGCTCAGGTTTATGTCCCGGAAATGACCCTGTTCGCTCGGACTAAGGGGAACCCTATGGGCTATTTGCCTCAAGTGCAGCAAGCCGTCGGAGCGCTGGATAAGACAGTTCCCGTGTTTGGCGTGGAAACGCTGGAAGAACAAGTGAAACAGTCGCTTTCACAGCCGCAGATGATGGCAACGCTGCTCACCTTATTTGGAACCATCGCTCTTGTTCTGGCGCTGATTGGAATCTACGGCGTCATTTCATACTCTGTCGCTGGCCGCACGCACGAAATTGGGATCCGAATAGCGTTGGGAGCGCAGAAAAGAGATGTCCTCCGGCTGGTGCTAGGCCAAGGATTGACGCTGGCCTTGATCGGAGTCGGCATTGGCATTGTTGCCGCGCTGGGTTTGACGCGCCTGACGACCAGCCTGCTTTACGGCGTGAAGCCGGGCGATCCGCTAACGTTCGTTGTGGTCTCAGGAGTGCTGATCGCTGTTGCGCTGCTGGCCTCCTACATCCCCGCCCGCCGGGCCACGAAGGTTGATCCGATGGTGGCGTTAAGATATGAATGAAGCGATCAGCAGGCAGCTCTCAGCCGTCAGCAGGCTCAAAGCTGAACGCTGATTGCTGAAAGCTGATAGCCAACAACCAAGAGAACAAACATGATCCAGATGCTCAATGTTGAAAAATCTTATCCGGCCGGGCCGGCCAGATACTGGGTATTGCGGCGAATCAACCTGGAAATCAAGGAAGGCGAGTTCATCACCATTATGGGCCCTTCCGGGGCGGGGAAGTCCACGCTGCTGGCGATTCTCGGAATGCTCGATGGAGAATTCAAGGGCGAATATTATTTTCTGGAAACGCCGGTGCATAAGCTCAGCATCAAACAACGCGCTGAGTTGAACAAAAGATTCATCGGCTTTGTCTTTCAGCAATATCATCTGCTGGACGGCTTGAAGGTAGCGGAGAACCTCGACATCCCGCTTTCCTATCGGGACATCCGGGCTTCGGAGCGGCAGGCGCTAGTGGCGGACGCGCTGGATCGCTTTCACATTGTTGGCAAGAAGGACCTCTATCCGAGCCAGCTTTCCGGCGGCCAGCAGCAGCTTGTGGCGATCGCGCGAGCGGTGATTGCCAGTCCCAAGCTGATTCTGGCCGATGAGCCGACGGGCAATTTACACTCCAGCCAGGGCAAAGAAATCATGGACCTCTTCAAGCGGCTGAATGACGAAGGAACCACCATCATCCAGGTGACGCACAATGAAAACTGGGCAGCTTACGGAAACCGGACCATCAAGCTGGTGGATGGGTGGATATCCTGAAGGCAGCGCTCAGCACTCAGCTTTCGGCAATCAGCTCAAGATAAAGGAGTGCATTTGAAGGACTTTCGAAAGCTGAATGTTTGGCAAAAAGCTTATCAGTTAACCCTCGACGTCTACAAAGCGACTAAGAGGTTCCCGAAAGAAGAGCTCTACGGCTTAACAAGCCAAATTCGTCGCTCGGCAGCTTCAATTCCAGCCAACATCGCAGAGGGCTGCGGCAGAAATGGCGATGCGGAATTTGGTCGTTTCCTTCACATTGCTATGGGATCGGCGAGCGAACTGGAATTCCATTTGCTGCTTGCGCGTGACCTTGACTTGCTGGATGAATCAGAGCAAGGCTCGCTATCGACGCAGACTATCGAAGTGAAGCGGATGCTTTCCGCGCTCATTCTTAAGCTGAAAGCTGACCGCTGATTGCTGAAAGCTTTTCCCCAAGCGCGCTCAGGAGGGAGGGAATAACGGGAAATGAAGATCGCGGCTTTCGCCTCGCCCCGCATTCTCGTCGCCGACGATCAGGCGGACATCCTTGAGGCACTCCGCCTGCTTCTGAAAGGCGAAGGGTATGTAGTTGAAACCGCATCGTCTCCGGGCGCGACGTTGCGACGCGCGGAGGACGCTGATTTTGACGCTCTCCTTGTCGACCTGAACTACACCCGCGATACGACTTCCGGCCAGGAGGGGCTGGACTTGCTGGCGCGCCTGCAAGCCCTTGATGGCACGCTGCCCGTGATCGTGATGACGGCCTGGGGCAGCGTGGATCTGGCCGTTGAAGCGATGCGGCGCGGTGCCCGCGACTTCATTCAAAAGCCCTGGGAGAACGCAAAGCTGCTGGCCACGCTCCGCACCCACGTCGAGCTGAGCCGCGCCTTGCGCGAGGGCCGCAGGCTTGAGGCGGAGAATCGTCTTCTCCGCTCCGGCGCCGCGCCTCCGATGATCGCTCAATCCCAAGCGATGCGGCGCGCGATCGAGGTGATTCACCGCGTCGCGTCGTCGAGTGCCAGCGTCCTGATCACCGGCGAGCACGGCTCCGGAAAGGAAGTTGTTGCCCGCACCCTGCACGCGCTGTCGGATCGCGCTTCCAAGCCTCTCATTACGGTCAATGCCGGGAGCATCCCGGAAGGGCTATTTGAGAGCGAGCTCTTCGGCCACGTCAAAGGCGCCTTCACGGACGCCAAGACGGACCGCGTGGGTCACTTCGAGCTCGCCTCGGGGGGAACGCTCTTCCTCGATGAGATTGCCAACGTCCCGCTCAGCCAGCAGGCCAAGCTGCTGCGGGCCATTGAAACCGGCGAATCGCAGCGCGTCGGTTCCTCCAAAACCTCGCGCGTGGACGTGCGGGTGCTTGCCGCAACGAATGCCAGCCTGGCGGAAGAGGTAGCGGCGGGCCGGTTTCGTGAAGATTTACTTTTCCGCCTGAACACGATTGAACTTCATCTTCCACCGCTGCGGGAGCGGCGGGAGGATATTTTGCCGCTGGCCGCCTATTTTCTCAGCCGGTTCTCGGAGCGTTACCGCAAGCCGCTGCCTGCGCTGGATTATGCGGCGGGAGAAGCCCTGGAGCGTTATGCCTGGCCGGGCAACGTCCGGGAACTCAGTCACGTCATCGAGCGGGCGGTCCTGATGGCGCAAACCGGCTCGGTCACCGCTTCCGACCTGGGGCTTGCACCCGCCTCAGGCGCTCCAGTTCGCCTGGAAGGGATGCCGCTGGACGAGGTAGAGAAACATCTGATTCGTAGCGCTCTTCGCCGCTTCGAGGGTAACATCAGCCAGGCCGCCCAGGAACTGGGGCTCAGCCGCAGCGCGCTCTATCGCCGGCTCGAACGGTATGGGATGAAAAGCGGTGAAAATTAGGTGCCAGGTTTCAGGCGCCAGGAAGCTTTCAGCGATCAGCATTCAGCCTATTGGTGCGTGCTGAACGCTGATCGCACCTTGGTAGCCACCACCTCCTATTCACGGGGCGTCAGTCCGGCTCCAAAAAAGGCAATCAAGATGTGCGTAGGGTGAATATCTTCATCTTGACGTTCGCCAAGGCACGATAGCATATGACCGGCCATCCCAAACCCTCAATCCCGGATACTCCGGCGTTCCCAAGCTTTCCCGCTCTCCTTGCCGGCAACGGATCGGTCGGGGCTGAATGCCGCCTGACAAGTGGTTATGATATTTCTATGTCGGGCACAAATCCCCGCATCCCCAAGCTTACCTTTGTGCGGCGCATCATTGGAATGGCGATGCTGGCCGG
>JASHTR010000614.1 GCA_030040455.1 Terriglobia bacterium
GTTGACGCTACCGTCCATACTCCCTTTCAGCCGCAATGTGCCCTCATCATAACTCCGCCCCGCGGTTATGGGTAGCGCCTTCCAGGGTAATGACGTCAGCATTCCCTACATTACGCCGGCGACAGTCGCGTGGATCATATGCAGGAGTGTGGCGGGATAAACGCCGACCCAGACTAGCAGGAGGGTGAGCACGGCGAGGACGATACCGGCGCCTACCGAAAGGGCGGGAACGATGGGAGAGGGCTGAGGCTCGGGGGGCTCGTGTTCATGCGCCAGACCCGAATACATGGTGACGAGAACGCGCAGGTAATAGTAAAGCCCGAAAACGCTGGTGACAATCAGGACGACCACCGGCAGCCAGATGGCAGCGGAAGCACCCGCCGAGATGACATAGAATTTGGCTACAAAACCCGCCGTCACCGGGATGCCCGCGAGAGAAAGCAGCATGGCCGTAAAGACGCCAGCCAGCACGGGCCGCCGCCAGAAGAGGCCGCGATAATCCGCAAGGTCGTCCGCATCACGATGGCGGGTTGAGACCACTGTCACCACGCCGAAGGCGCCCAAGGTGGTGATGAAATAGGCAACCAGGTAAAACGCAACCGCCTCGGCAGCCAACTCTCCGCCCGCGAGAAAAGCCACCAGCAGGTAACCCATGTGGGCAATTGACGAGTAGGCCAGGATGCGTTTGACGTTATTCTGCAGCATCGCCAGGATATTGCCGGCGATCATGGAGGCGATGGCGATAATAGTGAACACCAGGAAAATAGTCCCGAACGAATGCGAGCCGGACCAGTAGAAATAGCGCAACAACAGCGCGAACATCGCCCCCTTGGAAACGGTGGCGACAAACGCTGTGACCGGAGCAGGCGCGCCCTCGTAAATATCCGGGGTCCACAAATGGAAGGGCACGAGCGCGAGCTTGAAGCCGAAACCGGTGATGATGAGGGCGGTGCCCGCCAGCAGCACCCCGTGGCTTGCGGCGGGGGACGTGGCGAGCAGGTCACGAATCTTCGTAAAATCCATCGTCCCCAGCTCCGCATAAATCAGCGCCATGCCAAACAGCAGAAACGCGGCCGAGGATGCCGCAAGAATCAGGTACTTGATGCCCGCCTCAAGGGGCAAGCGCCGCGTGTGGAGATAGGCATTCAACGCATAGAGCGCGACGCTCAGTAGCTCGAGTCCGAGAAAGAAAGAGACGAAGTGGCTGCTTGCCACCAGCACCGCCGAGCCGAGGGCGGCGATCAGCAGAAGAACGTAAAGCTCTTCGGCCTTGCCCTCGTGCCGTTCGAAATAACCGTAGCAAAGCAGCACCACCGCAAACGTGGCGGCAATCACGAGTCCCATGTAGAAGAGCGCATATTTGTCGATAATGAGGAGCGTAGTGACCTGGCGCGGCGCCAGCGGCGCCACCCAGAAGAGTGAAGCGAACGCTGCGGCGAGGCCAATCAGCGTGAGCGTGAGGGTTAGAGCGTGGCTGCGCTTGGCGGCAATCACCACCATCACGATGACAGAGGCACCGCCGAGAATCAGGAGCGGCAGGATAGTGAAGAGATCAGTAATATTCACCCATTATCTCCAAGAAAAAACTCACGCAAAGGCGCATCTTCGTAAGGAATCGCCACAACAGATTTGTCCCCTTCGCTTGGCTCAGGGCAAGCTTTCAATTCGTCGTCGGTTTTGTGTCCCAGGGTAAAGCCCAAGGCGAGAAAGATGCTCGCCGTGACTACCACTACCTGCCGTTCGGTCATCCCCGCGAAAGCGGGAATCCCCGTATTTCACTTACCTCTTCAAATGCCGGGACTCTTCGCTCGCTTCGCTCGCTCAGAATGACATTTCGCTTGATGGTTGCCGCCAATGGCCTTGCTGCGCCATCCAGCGTCAAAGCGGGCATTGAAGCCACGTTTAAATTTGCTCCATTCCAATTTACCGAGCTTGCCGCCTGCTGGAGCTTTTCCATGGCCGGCCTAAAAGTATTGAAAATCGGCTGCGGATAAATGCCCAGCCAGACCAGAATTGCTACCATCGGAATCAGTTCCACCACTTCACGTGGCGCGAGGTCTTTAACGGACCAGTTATTGGAATTCGGTCCATGAAAGGCACGCTGGATGATGCGAAGCGCATAAAGGGTAGAGAGCAGAATGCCGATGGTCGCCGCGATGGTGAGCCCGATAAGGTGTGCTTCATACGTGCCGATCAGCACCAGGAACTCGCCGACGAAATCACCGAGGCCGGGTAAGCCCAGCGACCCAAGCGCGAAAAAGAGCATGGCTCCGCCCATGCGAGGCGTGGTGGCCCACAGACCGCTCAGCCGGTCCATCTCGCGCGTGTGCGTGCGCTCCTGCACCTGGCCCACGATCATGAAGAGCGCGCCGGTGGAAATCCCGTGGGCGATCATGGCCATAAGCGCGCCATCGAGCGCCCAGGTGTTCCAGGCGAAGATGCCGAGCAGAACAAACCCAAGATGGCTGACGCTCGTATAGGCGACAAGACGCTTCAAATCCGTCTGCCCGAACGCTAGCAACGCGCCGTACAGGATGCCAATAACGGCCAGGACCATAGCGACAGGGGCGAAGCGGTGCGCAGCCCCCGGAAACAGGGGCACCACGAAGCGCAGCATTCCGTAAGCGCCCGTCTTCAGCAGCAACCCCGCAAGCACAATGCTTCCCGCCGTGGGAGCTTCGGTGTGCGCGTCCGGAAGCCAGGGATGCAGCGGGAACATCGGCAGCTTTACGGCAAAAGCCACAAAGAAACCCAGCATCAGGAGCAGCGCCGTATGCGGAGAAAGGTGCGTGCCAAGCAGGTCCTCATACTCAAAGGTATAGACGCCGGTGAGATGATGATGGACGAAATAGAGCGCAAGAATTGCAATCAGCATCAGCAGCCCGCTGAGCTGCGTAAAGATAAAAAACTTGATTGCCGCGTAAGTGCGCCGTTCGTGACCCCAGATGGCGATGAGGAAGAACATGGGAATAAGCATCAGTTCCCATGCAAAATAGAAGAGAAAAAGGTCCACGGCCAGGAAGACGCCCGCGATCCCGGCAAGAATCCACATCAGGTTCAGGTGGAAGAAGCCTACCCCTTGCTGAATTTCCCGCCACGAAGCGAGCACCGAAATGATGCCGAGCAGGAAAGTGAGCATCAGGAGCAGAAGGCTCAGGCCGTCCAGCGCCAGGTGAAAACGGATGCCCAACTGCGGCACCCAGCTCCAGTTGACTTGCTCCATCCAGGCGTGATGAGTCGCCAGGTGAATTTCGCTGCCATAGCGGCTCCACAGCACAAGGCCAAGAACGAAGTCGATGGAAACCGCAATCAGCGAAATCCAGCGCGCGGCGAGCGCGCTCCAGCGCCCCGCAAACCAGGCCACAACGCCTGCAATCAACAAAATCGCAATGAGCCAGATAAGAATCATGTCAAAAGCCTTGAGCCGTCAGCAATCAGCTTTCAGCTCGCTTTTCAAACCCCGTAAGACCGCAGCAAGCAGCGCCCCTACAATCCGCACCCTACACACCTGGGGGCACCCCTTGGCGCGCCCTATGCTCCCATCACACAAACAACGCAATCGCCACAAAAATGATGGAGCCCAGCACGATGCCAGCGGCATACCACCGCACGCGACCGTTCTCGCTGGTTCTTAAGCCGCGATAAAAAGCTTCGCTCACCTTGGCGCAACCGTCATAAAAACTGTCCACAACGTCGCCCTGATCCACCCGCGCCAACCACAAGATAGGCCGCACAAAAAGGTGATCGTAAAGCCAGTCCATCCCCCAGTCGCTAAACCAGAAACGCTGGAGCGCCTTCACGAGGGCTGGCGCAGTGAGCGCTTCCACAACGCCAGGC
>JASHTR010000615.1 GCA_030040455.1 Terriglobia bacterium
GCCGGCAAGTGTGAACGGGCAGCCGGTTGCCATCAAAATCCTGCTCGGCGTTCCACTTGTCCCTTCCCACTGATCGCAGATCGAAACGATTCGCACTCGACTTTCGGCTTCGCCACTTGATGTGCGGAAGGGCTTTGAAGGTGTGAAAAAATTAGAAGACAACCAAACACCCTCACACACCATGCGGCAAAACCGCCCACCCCACCGCTCATCGGAACAGCACGGGCCAAGCCCCGCTCCTGCTCCGAAAGCCGGAGCATGCTCACGCATTCCACAATTTATTCGGTTTTGACTATTAGATAACTAAAATGTAACTAAAAATGTCCTTGACTTTATTGGATGTTAATGATAAAAAGGCGGTCGAAGCTCAACTTTAACAGCTAATGTCATCCCTATCGAGCAGAGAATGCTGCCAACTCACTTATTCGACCATACTTTCCGGGGGGAACCTGAAACGCCAAACGAGGAGGGTGTTGTCATGAATCATGTCGATGGGAAGGAGACTTGGAGGAAAGGGATTTTTGTCGTTTTGGCAAGCCTGTTGCTGGTTTGCGGGATGGCCATCGCCCCCGCGTGGGCGCAAACCGGAACCGCCCAGTTGAGCGGGACCGTGCGCGATCAAAATGGCGGGGTGGTTCCTGGGGCCGCGCTCACACTCACCCAAACGGAGACGGGCTTGGTGCGCAAGACGCAGACAACCAGCACGGGCAGTTACTATTTCGGCAACTTGCCGCGCGGTCCTTACCAGTTGGCCGTTCAAAAGCAGGGATTCAAGCAATGGGAAGGGAACCTGCTGCTGGTTGTAGGGCAGAATGCGACCGCTGACGCGACGCTAACCATAGGCCAGGTAACACAAGTGGTCCAAGTGAAGTCGGCAGCGAGCCCGATCAACGTCCAAAACGGCGCCATCTCCACCGTGATCAGCTATACGGCGATTCAGGACCTCCCCGTGAACGGAAGGCAGATCAGCAATCTGTTCGGAATAACCCCCGGGGTGGAAAGTGGCTCCAGCCCCCGCACCAACGGCATGCAAGTGGGGTCAACCGCGATCACCCTGGATGGAATTTCGGAAGTCGACCGCTTTGGCGGGGGTTTTGTGCGCCAGCAGCCGGGTTTCGACACCATTCAGGAATTTCGATATGACACTACCGGCAGCGACGCGCGCTTTGCAAGTCCCGGGGATGTGATCCTGGCGACGCGCAGCGGAACGAATCAGATTCACGGGACGGGGTACGAGTTTCTCAGGGATAATTCGGGTGGTTTACTGGCGCGCCAGATTCAGGATGGGCCTGGCGTGACGATTCCACCGCTGGTTCGCAACGAGTTTGGCGGCAACTTCGGGGGTCCGTTGATGATCCCCCATATTTACAACGGCCGCGACAAGACGTTCTTCTTTTTTGATTATGAAGGTTTGCGCAACCACCAGATCGCCACGCCATTCGTCGACCAAGTCCCGACGATGGCCATGTGGAATGGCGACCTCAGCAATGCGGAGACTACGCTGGGGCAACCCATAACCATCTATAATCCTTCGACGACCGGAGCGGGGCCCAACTATACCCGACAGGCATACCCGGGAAACATCATCCCTCAGAGCCAGATCAATCAGTTCGCAAAGATCGTGCAGAAATATACGGCGCTTCCCACTAATAGCACCAACCCTTACCTGGGAGCGAACTTTATCCAAAATTATCCGTGTTTTCAGGATAACGAGAACATCACGGCCAAAGTGGATCAGAACATCTCCGACAAGAGTCATCTTTCGGTCCGCCTGACTCGCACGTGGTCATCAGCGGCTCAAGAAGGTGGTTTTTGGGCGAATCCGCCAACGTCAGAAGAATCGTCGGGCGTCGGCAGCAGCGATGAGAATAGCAATATTTATAACGTCGGCGTGGACTACACGCAGTCCATCTCCAACCGCTGGCTAAATGAGATTCAGGTCGGCGTATTGCGGTCCTACACCCACTACGGCACGCTTGCCGACTTCACAAATTGGGACGCAACGCTGGGCCTCCCGAATCCGTTCGGCGTCGGCGGCTGGCCCTCCTTTGGCACGGGCGAGGTGTGTGGGACCGCGCTTTCATGCGGTTTCCTGTGGTGCGCCTGCAACGTCCACGTCCAGGCGCTGACCACCGAGACGGTTCAGGATAATGCAACGTTTATTAAGGGAAACCACACCATCCAATTCGGCGGGAACGCGTCGCGGGAGCAGAACAATATCGAAGAGAACCAGCAGGCACAAGGGTCTGATTACTTTTCGCCTTCCTGGACCAGCCTGTGGTCGCCGGCAAACCAGGCGGCTGTCCCGCTTACAGGATCCGGATTTGGGGAGTTGCTCCTGGGTCTCCCCAATTATTTGTCAAATCAGTTTAATCACGGCTTTTTCTATTTCCGTCAGACTAACTTGGGTCTCTATGTCCAGGACCGATGGCACGCCAGCTCGCGCTTAACACTGAATTTTGGGCTGCGCTGGGATTACTGGTCGCCTTATAAAGAGCAGGGACTCAGTCTGTCTGAGCCCAACCCTGCCAATGTGCTGACGGCCGACCAGGTGCTCACTATCGGCAACACCCCCATTACGGCTATACCCGGAATTCCGCCGGCTGTCATTCAGTCCT
>JASHTR010000616.1 GCA_030040455.1 Terriglobia bacterium
CCGCTTCCGGGCACGCCTTGCCGCGCGTCAGGCCGAAAGCCTCCACCAGGTGCATCTCCTCGGTGAGGATTCCGGGACTTGGATAGAACCGAGGCAGCGGGCGAAAGACTCGAGCATGATAGCCTGTCTCTTCAGCCAGCTCTCGGGTGGCTGCCTCGAGCGGCGACTCTCCCGCTTCAATCCCGCCCGCTACCAACTCCCAAAGCGGCTGCCCTGCCGCATAGCGGAACTGCCGAACGAGCAGTATCTTTTTGTCTTTCAGATGCGGCAGAACCACAACGGAGCCGGGGTGGTGGACAATCTCGCGACGGGCCTTTATCCCTCCTGGCTCAACGATGCGGTCAACTGTCACATGAAACACTTTTCCCCTGAATACGACCCTGCTCGCAAGCACACGCGCCGAAGAAGCCATTCAATGCCCGAAATCGTACTGCTCAATCTCGGCCTTCGCCGTCTTATCGTCCTTTGCCGCCTTCAAGGAGTCGTTATCCTCCTGGAGAGTGGCCTTAAGCTTCGTATAGGCCGCTTGTTTGGCCTTGATGGCGTCAAGTTGCGCCTTCGTGGCCGTCGTATCGTGGCTGGCTTTGTCCAGGCAGCTCAGAAGGTCATTGACGGTATCCAGGCAAATGGAGAGCTTGCTCTC
Organism: Terriglobia bacterium; assembly: GCA_030040455.1. Taxonomy (GTDB): domain Bacteria; phylum Acidobacteriota; class Terriglobia; order UBA7540; family UBA7540; genus RH2-MAG17b. The sequence continues at coordinate 644 of JASHTR010000616.1, forward strand.
CGTCGCCTGCTGGTGAAACTTGGCGTCGAAATCACTCAGGCTTTCCTTCTTGACGGTCGAGACCGTGTCCACAAGATCCTGCTGGACGTTGGTGACCACGCTTTCCGGATCCTTGCAGGCCTGGGCGAGTAGCGACCGAGAAAAGAGCGCTGTTAAGACGCACATTCCCGTCGCCAGAATCGTTCGAGTCAATGGATTCATGAGATTTCTCCCTCCGCAAAAGCCGCCCCCCACGCCGGCGGCGAAATAACGTTACGGAATCCGTTGGAAGCAGCTTACAAGATTTGCGGCAACTTTTCCACGCCGGAAAAAGGCGGACTCGTCCCCGGGGTGCGCTATAATTTGGGTGGACTCGAAGGAACGACTGCGGGACCAGGAGAGAACGGATGGCCGCGAGAAGGATCAGCGCGTTGATTATTGATGACGAGCAGCCGGCCCGGGACGAACTGGCCTATCTACTTAAGGCTTTTCCCGACATCGAGGTGGTAGGGCAGGGAAAGAACGGCATTGAAGCGGTCAACCTCATTCGTGACCTGGGCCCGCAGCTGGTCTTTCTGGACGTGCAAATCCCGGGCGCGGACGGTTTTGGGGTTATTAAGAAGCTCGCGGAAAAGAGGGTACCGCTGCCTTACTTCATCCTCGTGACTGCCTACGATCAATACGCCGTGCAGGCCTTTGAAGTGAATGCGGTGGATTACCTGCTAAAACCCATTGCGCGCTCGCGCCTGGAAAAAGCTCTTTCCAAAGCGCGCCGCATGATCGATACGGTGGATCCGACCCGCGAAAAAATCGATCGTCTCGTGCAGATGCTGGAGAGGAATCGCCAGGGGCCGCAGAAGGGCAAGCTCGTGGTCAAAAGCGGAGGCCGCTTGCACTTAGTGAATTCTGACGAGATCATCTACGCCAGCATTGAAGATGGCGTGATTAGCATCGTCACCAAAGACCTTGAGGGCCAGTCGAATTTCCGCACCGTTGAGGAGCTGCAATCCAGCCTCGATCCGGAGACGTTCTGGCGAGTTCATCGCTCGTATCTCATTAACGTGAACCGGATCAAGGAAGTGGTCCCCTGGTTTAAAAGCTCGTTTCAGTTAAAGATGGATGACCGCAAACAGACTGAAATTCCCGTCAGCCGCGGCCAAACCCGTAAGCTGCGCGAAATTCTGAACCTCTAATTTCTCCCCGAAAGGCCTTTCATGAAACTCCATCACATTATTGAGGCGCAGCAGTTTGACCGCGCCACCCTGGCTGAGTTGTTTGAAGCAAGCCGGCAGATGGAAGAGATCGTCCGCAAGGGCGGCGTGGCGGATTATCCCAACCGCATCATGGCTGCATTGTTCTATGAGCCTTCCACGCGAACCCGTTTTTCTTTTGAAGCCGCGATGCATCGTCTTGGGGGACGCGTTGTCACGACCGAGAACGCCACCGAATTCTCCTCAGTTTCCAAGGGTGAAACCCTGGAGGATACGATTCGCATCCTGAACGGCTACGCGGACCTTATCGTCATCCGGCATTTCGAGGTAGGCGCCGCCCAGCGCGCGGCGGCTGTTTCGCGAGCACCCATTATTAACGCGGGTGACGGTGTGGGCCAGCATCCTACCCAGGCGCTGCTGGACCTTTATACCATCCAGCAAGAAATAGGCACCATTGACGGCCTCCGGATTGCGATGGTCGGAGACCTTGCCCAGGGCCGCACCGTCCGGTCACTCGCCTATCTGTTAGGAAAGTTCAAGGACGTCAAGATTTACTTCGTGGCTCCATCCATCCTGCGAATGAAGGACGACATCCTCGATTACCTCCGTGACCACGGCGTCGCTTGCAAAGAGGAAGATGATCTGGAAAAAGTGATACCGGAAGTGAACGTCGTCTATCAAACCCGTGTGCAGAAGGAACGCTTCGGCGACCGCATCGCTGATTATGAAAAGTGCCGCGGTCTTTACATCATTACCCCCGCCACCCTGCGGCGGCTTCGCCGCGATGCCATCATCATGCATCCTCTTCCCCGCGTGGGCGAGATTGCCATGGAAGTGGATCAGGATCCCCGCGCGGCATATTTCCGCCAGGCGCAAAACGGCCTCTATGTGCGTATGGCCCTGCTGCGGATGGTATTGGGAGCCCCGGAAAGGCATGAGGGCTGAGAAGCCCTTTTCGTGATACCCCCGACCGCGTGTGCGGTTGTCCTTCGCCATAAACCCCAGGATTTGGATTCCTCCTTTACGTGTTGGTACTAGGGTACCAGTACCAGTGCGCCATTCATTACTAAGGCAAATCAGGCGAAAGTTGTTGAGTGAGCTATTGCTCAAGCAAGGGAATGAAGCAAGAGGAGCGAATCAAATTTATGTTAATTGGTGAACGAATCAAGCAACTCCGGGAACAAAAAGGGCTTTCGCAGGGCGACGTTGAAAAGGCAAGCGGCCTGCTCCGTTGTTACATCTCACGTGTTGAACATGGGCATACCATACCCTCTCTCGATACGATGGAGAGGTTCGCCGCAGCGCTGGATGTGCCTCTGTACCGCTTGTTCTTTTCGGGCGACAACCCTCCCCCTACACCTCATCTTTCCGAGCGAAAAACTCTCGAAGAACTGGCGCAGATGGAGGGAGAAAAGGGCTCCGAAGCCCGGTTCCTTCTCAAGCTTCGCGGACTGATGGACCACATGGTGGAAACCGACCGCAATTTCCTGCTGGACTTTGCCAAAAAGCTTGCCGCGCGGTAAATGACCGGCGAGCGTGGAGAAGGGGGGGACACGGCGACCGCGCGGCCGCCAGCAATCTGGCGCTCAAACCGCCGTGTCAAGCCCGCTCGCCGGCTTTGAAGGTCGTCCAAGGCCCTGCCTGCATGTCGCGGAGCAAGGGCTTCTGCCAAACGTATTGCGGGTGCGCCTCCAGAAAGGGCTTTGCGAGGAAATTCCCACCACACGGATGACCCCGCCGGGCCACGAACGCGAGCTCGCCAGTCATCCGGCTGTCCGTTACTTTTCCGGTGACGGCTCCAGACGGATCATAGGGGTGCCAATCCCAAATCTTCTCTCCGGTCGAGGAAAGGTCGCCGTGCCCGCACAGCGTGCGGGTGTTTGGCTCAGTTTTCTTTTGCCATGTATCATAATGATCGGAGAGGAATTGCCGCCCGAGGCTTACATCGATCCGGCCCTTGTATTGCTGCATCAGTTGTTCCCAGCGCGCCCGCCGCGCATTGGGTGAGGAGGAAAGATCCTGAGGGTCGAAATGGGTATCTTCCGCGATGACTTTGGGATCGCGTGCAAAGTTTGACCCCACAAAGTAACCCTCCTTCGCCCGCCACACTCGGTAGGCTTTCAGCCCTAACTCAAACTGGGCAATTTCACCCGTCTTGCGATCGCCGAGCAACCAGTCGTTGGCGTAGCCGCCGTTGTTTTCGTCGAGCATGATTTGGATGTATTCGTCGATGGAAGCCGCGTATTGCATGGCTTTCCGCGAGCGGGCGAACTCCGGCTTCCCATCAGGATTCCAGCCGTGAAATTGAGAGATCGTGGTTTCAGTCACCATCATCCCGCTCGCATTGATGCCGAAATCATCGTCGCTGGTGATCACGCCGGGAAAGCCGTCCATGAGAATGCGATAGCCGTGCTCGGGAGCAATATCAAAGATGATGTTCCAGCGCTCGCCGTGCATGTAGCTCGTCCAGCAACTATGGGCGATCACGATCTGGTGGTCTTTCGTCCAGCTCCCGGTCGCGACGAAGGCGCTGCAATTGCCAGGGCTCAGGATCGGTCGTGCTTCCGCCACCTTGTGGCGCGCGTCGTACCAGGGGACGTAATAATCTGAGAGCTCTTCCATGGCATTCAGCCAGATGACGTCGTCGAGGCTCATCGCGACGTGGCGAGCCGCCAGGCCTTGGTGGATTCCCTGAATCTCTTCCTGATATTCGGGATAAACCTTGGGCCATAAGTTTTCCCGGGCGGCGCGGCGAAAGAACTCTTTGCTCTTTCCCGTCCCGCGGCAGTTGGTGAACGCCACGGCTTTGAACGCATCGGCAATTTCGGGCGCCAGCAGATACCCATGCTGGAAGCCGATCTCGGAGGGTGTTCCCTCCAGATGCACGTAAGCCCAGCGGCCGCGCGAAAAGCGGTAAGCGCCCTTGAGCCTGGGATCAGAGGAAGGGACAAAGCCCTCCCCCAAAGGCATCGAAGAAGTCAGGGCGGTGGGCACAACGTTACCCAGCGTGCCCAACGCTACCCCTGCTCCTGCCATTCGAAAGAGCTTACGATTGAACTCCCGACGTTTCATTTTTTTCATCCTCCTTGAGCTGCCGAATGCCAAAAGGTCGCTGAGAATCCCCTGCAGCCTGTCATTCCAAGGAGCCGAAGGCGGCAAGAAATCTCTCGTTTTGGCCAGGTCTTGCTAGTGTGGTGCGTCGAAAGTGCCTTTACTGATGACCTTCCCAGTGAGCTTCCCGGCAACATCCCTAACGCTTTAAAATCTCCGCGGCGGCAGTGTACCCGCTTTTCACCGCGCTTTCAATGGTAGCGGGCAAACCGGTGTCCGTCCAGTCTCCGGCCAGGTAAAGATTGCGGATGGGCGTGGCTGCGGGCGGGCGGAGCGGCAGGGCTTGAACCGCAGGCGAGAAAGTGGCAAACCGCTCTTTGAGAATAAGCGAATGGAGCAGGCGCGCGCCACGCGCGGCAGGAAACAGCTCCAGAAGCTCTCCCAGCGCGATGGCCAGCAACGCCTCCTTTTTCCGCTGAATGTGTTCGTGCGCGCCGCTGATCACCAAGCTCACGTAATGATCGCCGGATCCCAAGATCCGGCCTTTGTTGAAGAGCCATTGGGTGGTGGTTCCGCGCAATCCTGCGAAGTCCACTTCGGTGATCTCACGGTCAAACCATAAGTTGATCGAGATGATGGGTGCTGGCTGAAGGCGCGCGACCCGCTCAAAAAATGGATCTCCATGCAATACCTCGTCAGGAAGGAGGTGAACAAGTTGAAATGGAGCGACGGCGGAGAGGAGCGCGTCTGCCGAAATTTCCGTGTTATTGGCAAGCTTCACCCCACGGCAGCAAAGCCCGGATTCCGCCGGAGCCGATCCGGCAGGAGTGGGCCAACGGCTCGCATCCGTTGGGGCAGTCTCGAAAATGAAGCTTGTCACGCTCTGTCCAAGCTCTACTTTGCCGCCTCGCGCTTCAATGTATGAGGCGGCGGACGAGGTGTAGCACTGGCTGAGGCCATTTGAGGCCAGGCCGATGCGGGAATCTTCCGGAGATTGAAAAAGCGCCAGGCGCAAGACAGGCTCAAAGACCGCGGCCGCCGCGATCCGAGGGTCTTCGTTGAGCGCGGCGATTGAGAGCAGGTCCCAGAGGTTCCTGCGCAGCCTTTCGGATTGCCCGAGCGCGGCCATCCAACCGTCCACCGTAAGCCGATCCAGCGCCTCCGAACGGCGTCCTAAGTCCGCATGGCGCAGCGCGCGACCCAGCCGCAGAATTTCGAGCTTCTCACGGAACGTGAAACTGTTGGACCGCATCACACCCGCGAGAAGGTGCCAGGGGGCGGGCAGGCGGGGACATGCAAGCCATGTGTGCCCCGATTCCCGGTCCATGAAATCGACGGTCAAGTCCGGCTGGAAGCGGATGGAGTCCAGCGTTCCGACGGTTTTTAGAAACCGCAACGTTTCATGGTAGCAGCCCATAAAGATATGCTGCCCGTTATCCACCACGGCACTGGCAGGAGCATAAAAAAACGACCGCGCCCTGCCTCCTAGGTAGGGTTTCTGCTCGAGCAGGCGCACACGGCAACCCGCCTCTGCCAGCGCTACCCCCGCCGTAAGACCTGCAAAGCCTCCGCCGATGATGAGGATTTCACGCGACATACGCTATGGGTTCAGGTTTCAGCGCGATTTGTTTCCTGAAGCCTGACACCTGACACCTGTTTCTCACCTGTGCCATTCGACGCCGCAATAGACCTTAAAAGCTGTCCAAAGCTTGGCCGGGCGATTGAGGGTTACTCTTTCTCCGAACACGTTGTAGGAACGGCGTTCAATCTCTCGCAGCAGACGCCAATAAATGGCACCCATGATTTCCGCCGGCCGCAAGGATTTTCGATCCTCAGCCGGAAGAAGTTGGCGCGCCCGCTCGAAGAAATTGCGTGCCCGGTCGCATTCAAAGCGCATCAATTTAACAAAGCGTTCGTCGTAACATCCGCCAGCCAGACGATTCGGATCGATGCCAAAACGATCCAGATCCTCTCGCGGCAGGTAGACTCGCTGGCGCTGGGCGTCCGTCTGGACATCCCGAAGAATATTGACCATTTGCAGCGCCTTGCCGAGGTTTACCGCATAGTCGCGCGTCTGCGGATTATGGTAACCAAAGATTTCAATGGCAATCAGGCCGATGACGCTGGCCACGTGATAGCAGTAAATCTCCAATTCCCGAAAGGTCTGATAAGAGCCGGAGCCGTGGTCCATGCGAAGGTCCATTTCCATGCCTTCGAACAGGTCCTCAAATGGCTGGCGCGGAATGTGAAAGCGCCTGATGGCTTCGGCCAGGGCCTGCCATGCCGGAGTGTTAAGCGGGGCGGCGTCACCATCGTAGCAGGCAGCCAGCAATTCGCGGTAACGGCCAATCTCCCGCCGCGCCCCCGGCAACCCGGGCTGGCTGTCTGCGGCGTCGTCGCTTCCCCGCGCAAACGAGTAGACCGCTTCAATGGCGCGCCGCTTCGCTTCGGGAAGAAAAAGAAACGAATAGTAGAAGTTCGTCGTTCGGGAATCCGTGAAGTGCTTCGGATAGGATGACATAAAGTCAGAAACTAGAAACCAGAAACTGGAAGCCAGAAGGCAGAAATCGGTCACCTGTGCTTTCCGCCTACTCTCCTCTGTCCTCGGTCTCCTCCTACGACAGCCCACCTTCTGGACGCACGGTGTGAGAGAACACGTGAAAAATCAAGAGCCTCTCAGCCCACTTTTGCATGCGTTCTAACCCTTCCCGGGCACCGTGCCCAAGACTTCAAGTAGAGCCAAAGGAAATCCTTCAAGCGCAGCGTGGGCCGGCGCCGGAAAACATCGTACTCAGCCGCTTCGATTTTTTCGAGAATGCTCATTCCGCCCAGCCACGTCAGCCGAAGCTGGCGCCGCAGGTCGCTTCCCACTCGCTCCGGTAAATCCTTGCCCTGGCCGAACATCGCTCGCGTGCGCTCCACCTGAAAAGCCATCAGGCCGCGCCAGCGGGCGTCCGTCACCGGCGCATGAGAAGCCAGAAACCGGTTGAGGTCTTCAAGCGTGAGGCCGAACCGCCCGAGGTCGTCCAAGGGCAAATAAACGCGGTCGCGTGAGAGATCGACGGCCACGTCCTGCCAGAAGTTGGCAAGCTGAAGAGCGGAGCAGATGCAATCGGACAGTTGAAATAGCTCGGCATCACGATAATCAAAAAGCTCCAATACCAGCCGGCCCACCGGGTTTGCTGAACGGGTGCAATATGCGGCGAGGGAAGGGAAGTCCGGATGACGGTTCATGCGAACGTCCTGCTCGAAGGCCCGCAGCAGGTTGTCCAGATTCGTGAAGCTCAGCTTGTAGCGTCGCGTCGCGTCACCTAGGGCAAGGAAGACGGGATGCTGTATTTCTTCAAGAGGACGAGAGAAACACTCCTGAAGCCGTTCTCGCCATAGGGCAAGCGCCTGCAAACGCTCCCCGGGCAGTCCTTCGCCGGGCTCGTCCGCAAAATCATCCGCCGCGCGCGCAAAGCTGTAAATGGCCGCCAGCGCATCGCGCTTATCGCGGCCCACCAAGTAGGAGGCCGTCGGGAAATTCTCGTAGTGCCGCCGGCTGATCTCACGGCATTGGGCGTAGGCCGCGCGCAGCCTTTCCTCAAGATGCAGCGTCGAAGTCATCGCAGGCAAGGTCATTATAAGGCCCGCGCGGTCTGGGAGGGAACTCGCTCATCCTTTGGTGGGGCGTGTACACGCAGTGGGATGGGGCAGGAGTACTGAGAGGCAAGGGCAGGAAGGTCGAGCCTTGCTTCATGGTGCACGTCTGCGTCCCAAACGCTTTTCTAATGGATTGTATTAGACGGGTTGTTCGTCTGCTGGCAGGATGCTAAAAACAGCATTCATCCCGTAGGGTTCGAGGTTGATCTCGTCCAGTTTCTTCCCTGCTTTCAGGTCATAAAGGGTGATGCGGGCTGGGAGGACGCCTCGGCCAACGAATTTCTTGGCCCAGAGAATTTTTTCTTTGAACTTTGTATTCCGGACGCGGGTGAATCCGACCCAAGCAACACCTTCCTCGATAACCATGAGGCCGCGACACCAGCCCAGCAGGCTTTTGGATTCATTGTCGATGGTATTCAGATCGATGATTTTAGTTGTGGAAAGCGACTCAGAGTCCACAATGACAATGTGCCCATCGACCGTTGTGAAGTAGATCTGATCACCAAAAATGGCGCCGTCATGAGGAATCTCAATACCTATCTCGATTCGTCTGTCGGGTCTTTCGAGTGAAATTGCGTCTTTTTGCTCGAAGCGGGTTACCCACAACTCGTCTCTCAAATAAAAGACGAAATTGGGGTGGGCTTGATGAGGCTTGGTCGTGGCTACTTTACGGTAGTCCGTTTCTTTTGAAAATCGTTCCCATGGGTCGCGTCCAAGGGCATTCCATTCACGGAGCACTTTGCCGTCCATCGTGCACTCGATGACCATGTCTAGGCCTGTGGAGGCCACGAGGAGAGTACCGTTAAAGGTTGGGCGGACGTGATGAAGGTCATTAAAGCATGGCAGGGAGAGATACTTTACTTGCCTGAATGACGGCAGCTCGTAAGCGAGCACTTCCGTTGACGTGCAGACATATAGCATATTTCCGCTCCGGCTACCGCTCTTGAAAAGAACCGATGAGGTCGCCTCGGCCCGCGCTTTGGGCGGAGTCGTGTAATCTACGCAGAGGTCGGCTTGGCGTGTTTTTGAATCCACCTTAAGGACGAGAGCACTTTCGTAAAGATGCCATTCCTCAGGCAATTCGGCGAAACCCTTCCGCTGGCGTC
>JASHTR010000617.1 GCA_030040455.1 Terriglobia bacterium
ACCCTCCGCCTTCCTCTCACCCGGGCCCGTTTTTATTCACTCTGCCAAAGCCTGATGCGGCTCGGCTTTCGCCCGGATGATATTATGAAAGCGATGCGGGCACGGCCGGAGCTAAAGCCAGTGGCGGACGATGCAAGCTTATCCGGGCTTGAAGAAGGCCGGGACATTGAGAATTGCTAACCTCTTCATGACTTCAAACGAAATCCGAACTCAATTTCTAGAATTCTTCGGGCAACGTGGTCATCGCGTGGTGCGATCCTCGTCGCTCGTCCCGGCAAACGATTCCACGCTGCTATTTTCAAACGCGGGAATGAATCAGTTTAAAGACGTTTTCCTGGGCCTTGAAAAGCGCGATTACGCGCGCGCCTGCTCCGCGCAGAAATGCGTGCGCGCCGGAGGCAAGCATAACGACCTCGAGCAGGTCGGGCGTACAACCCGGCATCACACCTTCTTTGAGATGCTCGGCAATTTTTCGTTTGGGGATTATTTCAAGAGGGAAGCGATTCCCTGGGCCTGGGAGCTGATGACCGGGGTCTATATGGTTCCCCGCGAAAAGCTTTACGTCACCATTTTCCGTGAAGACGACGAGGCAGAAGAAATCTGGGCGAAAATTGTGCCGCGCGAGCGCATCTTTCGCATGGATGAGAAAGACAACTTCTGGGCGATGGGCGATACCGGCCCGTGCGGCCCGTGCTCGGAGATTCATTATGATATGGGCCCGGCAGCAAGCGACGGGGGCCATGCCGATTGTAAACTTCCGTGCGATTGCGGGCGCTATGTCGAGCTATGGAATCTTGTTTTCATGCAGTTCAACCGCGACGATCGCGGCACGTTGACTCCGCTGCCTCGCCCTTCCATCGACACCGGCGCCGGCCTCGAGCGGCTGGCAGCAGTTCTGCAAGGCAAGCTGTCGAATTTTGATACCGACCTTTTCAAGCCGCTCATCGAACGGGCCTCGGAGCTTGCCAGCGTGGAATACGGAGCGAGCGCCGAGACGGATGTTTCTCTCCGCATCATCGCCGACCACAGTCGCGCCGCAACGTTCTTGATTTCTGACGGCGTTCTTCCATCGAATGAAGGTCGCGGCTACGTGCTGCGCCTCATCATGCGCCGCGCGCTCTATCACGGCCAGACGCTCGGACTCACCGAGCCGTTCCTCTACAAGGTTTCGGGTGAAGTGGTCGAGATGATGAAAGGCGCATATCCGGAACTCGCGGAAGCTGCCCCGCACACCGCGAAGGCCATCAAGCTCGAAGAAGAACGGTACGCGCATACCACGCGAATAGGAATTGAACATCTTCGCCGTAGTGAAGCGCAAATTAGACTCGACAACGTTTTCAATGTTGTGCCAGTGGAATTCGGTACGTGGAAGGACGAATACGAACACCAGGGGGGCAACATTCATGAACTTGTTGTGGAGATAGCGAGGAAAGTCTCCCGACGGCAGCGCGCGGAGATTCCTTCAAATTATGCAGGTTGGATAACAGGAGAAGCGCTTTTCAAGTTACATGATACTTTTGGGCTGCGGCCTGACTTCGTAAAGGATATCGTTGAAAATTATAAATTAGCGATCGATTCACGAGGTTACGAACAGGAGATGCAACGTCAGCGCGAGCGGGCGCGGGCGAGTTGGAAGGGCAGCGAAAGGAAAGCGGCTTTACCCGTCTACCACAAACTGGCGGAAAAGAACGCCACCACTTTTGATGGCTATGCGCAAACTGAATCTTCGGATTGCCGCGTGGTGGCACTGTTGGTAAACGGCGAGACCGTTTCCGAGGTGAAACCCGGAGAAGAGGCCGAGCTTTTTCTCGATCACACGCCGTTTTATGCCGAGGCGGGCGGCCAAGTTGGAGACACAGGACGCCTTTACATGGAATCGGGCGAAGAGGTTGCGCAGGTCACGGATGCGCAACGCCCGGTGACGAGATTGATCGCGCACAGGGTCACTGTGCTTCAGCCGCTTGAAGTGGGCATGAAGCTCAGTGCGCGGGTTGACGCCGAGCGCCGGGATGCGATTCGCCGCAACCATACGGCCACGCACCTGCTTCACTCGGCTTTGCGAACGACGCTCGGATCCCACGTGAAGCAGGCCGGCTCGCTCGTTGTGCCAGACCGGTTGCGTTTTGACTTTACACATTACGCGCCGCTCGAAGCACAAGACCGTTTGGATATTGAAGACCTTGTGAACCAGCACGTTCTCACCAATGAAGAAATGAATACCGACGTGATGGAGATCGATGCTGCCTTGAATTCCGGGGCGATGGCCTTGTTCGGCGAAAAGTACGGCGACAAAGTGCGTGTGGTCTCCGTGGGCGATGGCTCTTTCTCCAAAGAGCTCTGCGGCGGCACGCACGTGCGGCGCACGGGTGACATTGGCCTGTTCAAGCTCGTTTCCGAAGGCAGCGTTGCCGCCGGGACGCGCCGGATTGAAGCAATCACGGGCACGAGCGTGATCGAAGATCTGCGCAAGACTGGCGAAACCCTGTTGCGACTAGGCGAAACGCTGCACGCAAAGCCCGATGAATTGCTCGCCATGGCGGAAAAACTCGCTGAGACCGAAAAGAAACTGCGCAAGGAGCTGGAAGCTGCCCGGCTCAAGCGGGCCATCGCTTCAGCCGGCGACTTGATGGAAAAGGCGCGCGAAGTGAGAGGCGTGCGCGTGCTCTCGGCGCGTGTTGAGGCGCTGGATCGTCCGGCCATGCGCGAGATGGCGGATAACCTTCGCAATCGCCTCGGCTCCGGCGTCGTCGTTTTGGGCGGAGCCGGAGACGGCAAAGTAGCGCTAGTCGCCACCGTTTCCAAGGACCTTACTCGGAATCTTGATGCCGGAAAAATCGTGAAAGAAGCCGCAGCGCTCGTTGAAGGCACCGGTGGCGGCCGGAAAGACCTTGCTGAAGCCGGTGGCAAAGATCCCTCCAAACTGGATGAGTCGCTTCACGCCGTGCCCGAAATTATCGAAAGGATGCTCCAGGTCAACTCATAATTCAGGACTCAGAATCCAAAACTTTCCAAATGAAACATATCCTTCAAACACTCGCCGCCGTGGTTGTCCTGGCTTCCGTTGGTTTTACACAAAGCGGCATTCCGCTCAGTCCTTTGGTTCCCGAATGCCTCGGCGTCAACATTCATTTCATCGATCCGCAGCCGGGGGAGATGGAGGAATTGGCGGAGACGGGAGCTCACTGGGTGCGCATGGATTTTTCGTGGGGCGATACGGAACGCGAGCCGGGACGTTATGATTTTTCCGCCTATGACCGGCTGCTGGCTGCCCTTGACCCGCATCACATCCGCGCCCTTCTGATTCTGGATTACTCCAACCATCTGTACGATCACGGCTTGTCCCCTTCGACGGACGGCGGGCGGGAGGCGTTTGCCAACTGGGCGGTGGC
>JASHTR010000618.1 GCA_030040455.1 Terriglobia bacterium
ATGCCTTTTTCGTGTGCCAGCTTCACGTGCCGGTCGCACAGGTCAAGGCGCTCCGGATTGCCATTCAGTTCGAGAATCACGCCGTAGCGTCGCGCCGCTTCGAACACCTTTTCGACGTCGAAATTGAAGGGGTCACGTCGCAAGATCTGCCGGCCTGTTGGATGCCCGAGGATTTTGACGTAAGGGTTTTCGAGCGCCTTCAAGAGGCGGTTCGTCATCTCCTCGCCCGGCTGTGTCATGCGGGAATGGACGCTCGCCAGCACGATATCAAACTGCCGGAGAAGCTCGTCAGGGTAATCCAGCCTGCCGTCTCCGAGAACATCCACTTCCGTCCCCGCCCAAATTTCAATTCCCTTCACCTTCTCCCGCGCCGCCTTGATCCGCCGGATATTTTCGAGCGCGCGTTTTTCATCCAGCCCGTTCGCCACCGTCACCGCCTTCGAATGGTCCGTGATGAGAATGTAATGGTAGCCGAGCTCTTTAGCCGCCGCCGCCATCGCCTCGACGCTCGCATGGCCATCCGAAGCGGTCGTATGCATTTGCAAATCGCCTTTAATGTCGGAGAGCTCCACGAGGCGCGGCAACTCTCCTTTCTCAGCCGCCTCGATTTCTCCGAGGTTCTCGCGCAGCTCGGGCGGAATCCAGGGGAGGCCAAGCTTCCCATAGACCTCTTCTTCCGTCCGTCCCGCCACCCTCTTCTCGCCTTTGAACAGACCGTATTCGCTCAGCTTCAGACCCAGGCGGCGAGCGCGCTCGCGCAGGGCCACGTTATGCTCCTTGGAACCGGTAAAATATTGAAGCGCTGCCCCGTAGGATTCGGGCTCGAGCAGCCGCACGTCCACTTGCATGTCATTCGCCAGCTTCACGCTGACTTTATCCTCGCCCTTGGCGAGAACCTGGTTGACCCGGGGATACTTGACAAAATGAGCGGCGATGGCACGATGGTCGCGCCCGATGACCAGCAGGTCGAGATCGCCCACCGTCTCGCAGCCGCGACGCAGCGATCCCGCCGCCGTCACCTGCCCGACGTATTCGCACCCCTCAAGATAATCGGAAAGCTCGCGGGCTGTCTCAAAGGCAACGTCCAACCGAAAACGCCCCACCGCACGTTTGAAGACTTCAATGGCTTTCAGAATATTCTCTTCGGATTTCGCGCTCATCCCCGGCAGGGCGCGCAGGCGACCGGCCCGGGCCGCCTTTTCGAGGTCATCCAGGGATTCGATCCCCAGCTCTTTATAAAACAATCTCACCTTTTGCGGTCCCACGGTCTGGAGTCCGAGCAAGTCCAGAAGGCTTGCTGGAATCTTTTTTAGTTGCTGTTGAAGGTATTCGAGGCGGCCCGTCTCGACCAGCTCGGTGATTTTGGCCGCAAGATCCGCCCCAATGCCCGGAATCTCGGTGAGTTTGCGCTTGGGATCGCGAAGGACGTCTTCCAGGCGCTCGGGATAGCTCTCGATCGCCCGCCTTGCCCGGTCGTAGGCGGCTGCCTTGAACTGCCATTTCGAATCTTCCTGGAGGATTTTTATAAGATTGGCAATTTCTTCAAACACTGCCGCAATCTCGGAATTCTCCACAACGGCCTCCCGCGATTTCACAAATGCTATGAAGCGAGTCCCGCCCTTCCGAAGCAGATGCCGGCTGCGGATGTTCGTCGGAGTCGCGAGTCCCAACAATCCATTCTCAACAAAGCGTTGCCGGAGATCAAGCTTGGAAATCCGGCTTTACCGGCTTCTTAAGAAGGTGTGAAAAAATTAGAAGATAAGCAAAAAGCATCACGCGAAGGCACAAAGCCGAAAAATAAGTTGAAAGTCAAAAGTCAAAGGCTAAAGGACTTATGGACTTATCCTTATAAACTTTCGACTCTCGACTCTGAACTTTTAACTTGTCTTGGCGTCTTTGCGATCGGATGTTCATTTTTTCACACCTTCTCAGGCATTACTCGACGCATGATGAGGTCGCATGTTACCATTTTGAACGCTGTATCGTGCTCCGGGTTGCTGCGTCCTGCAAAGGGGCGTTGCCCCGGAAGCGCATGAGCCAGATTTCGGGTTCTGTGCAACGGACGCTCGCGAACCCCGCCAGGTCCGGAAGGAAGCAACGGTAACGAGCCTCTCCGTGTGCCGCAGATTTCCCGAAGTCTGGCACCAGAAAAGCAGTGGTTAGTGATCAGTGAGAAGCAGACCTCAGATTACCACTAACCGCTGATCGCTAATCACGGTCTTCGGCATGTCTTACCAGGTAATCGCCCGCAAATATCGCCCCCAGGTGTTTGACGAGGTGGCTGGCCAGCGCCTGGTGAGCGAGGCGCTCAAGAACGCCATTCGCGCCAACCGCGTGGCGCACGGATACATTTTTTCCGGAGCGCGCGGGGTGGGGAAGACCACCATGGCGCGCATTCTGGCCAAGGCGCTCAACTGCGTGCACGGGCCCACCGTCACGCCTTGCGGGGAGTGCGACTCCTGCCGCGAGATCGCCGCCGGCAATTCGGTAGACGTCCTCGAAGTTGACGCCGCTTCCAATCGCGGCATCGACGAAATCCGTGAGCTGCGCGAGAGCGTGCGCTACCTTCCTGCGCGGGACCACTACAAAGTCTTCATTATTGATGAAGTACACATGCTCACCACGGAGGCGTTCAACGCCCTCCTCAAGACGCTCGAAGAGCCGCCGGACCGCACCCTTTTTATCCTG
>JASHTR010000619.1 GCA_030040455.1 Terriglobia bacterium
CAACCGCTGCGTCCTGGTCACCGACGCCGTTCACGTGGCCGACCTGGCTCCAGGGAAGTACTCTCTGGTTGGGCTGGAGATTGAACTCTTGCCGAGCGGCCAGGTGGTGACCGCAGACCGCCAAAGCATGGCGGGCTCGGTCTTGAGCATGAACCGTGCCGTAACCGTTTTTCAAAAATTTGCCGACGTCTCACTCCGCGACGCGCTCCAGGCTGCAACCGCGAACCCAGGCCGCCTGCTTCGTCGCGGCAGTATCTGCACGGAGTTGGCACCAGGCCAGCCAGCGAACTTAACTGCTTTTCACGCTGAGGCGAACGCTCTGCGCGTAGAAAAAG
Organism: Terriglobia bacterium; assembly: GCA_030040455.1. GTDB lineage: Bacteria > Acidobacteriota > Terriglobia > UBA7540 > UBA7540 > RH2-MAG17b. The sequence goes on from JASHTR010000619.1 coordinate 336, forward strand.
TGCTGCTTCGAAATGAAGAAGTGTACGCGCGGGTTTAATGATCCGCTGCTGCAGCGGCCGCACCCGATTAGTTCCTCAGGGAGGCTTTGCCGCCTGATATGCGGAAAGTCTCTGAAGCGCGGGATGACAGCCCGTGATAATTTTTTCGCGGCTTCTCTGGTTTTCCCGGCAAACACGCATATCTTACTCTTCTCGCTGGGCGCACAGGGTGAGCATCCGCTAACATAAGGAGCAGGTTGAGAAAAGGGCAAAGCCCATTCGCACATCAAGCGGCAAAACCGCAGGTGGTCACCACAAGGGTGGGCGGGAATTTCCATGAAGCGAAATCCTGAGGCTTTGTCAGGAACCCAGTTCGATCTGGTAGTGATCGGAGGCGGCATCAATGGCGCAGCGACAGCTCGCGAAGCAACGTTGCGCGGCCTCAAGGTCGCCTTAATCGACGCACGGGATTTTGCCAGCGGGACTTCCAGCCGCTCTTCCAAGCTGATTCACGGCGGGCTGCGCTATCTGGCTCAACGTGACTTCAGGCTGGTGCGCGAGGCACGCCGTGAAAGAAAGCTGCTTGCGAGCCTGGCGCCGCACTTGGCTCAGCCCCTGCCTTTTCTACTGCCGATTTACCGGGGCGATCCTTTCTCGCCCCTGAAAATGCGGTTGGGGCTTACCATTTATGACTGGCTGGGCAATCTTGGTCCCAAGGACCACCACTGCTTTTGCAGCCCTCGCGAGACACTCCGTCGGATTCACCGCCTGCGCCCGGAGGGGTTACGGGCGGCCGCCGTCTACTACGATTCTTTAACCGACGACGCGCGCCTCAGCCTTGAAAATGTGCTCGACGCTGCCGAGCACGGTGCTGTGGTAGCAAACTATCTGGAGGTAAAAAGGTTCATCAGGCAGCCGCGAAGTGGCATGATTGCTGGCGCCGAAGCAGTGGACCGGCTGACCGGAAAGCAATACGAAATTGCAGCCCGTTTTTGGGTGAATGCTACCGGGCCGTGGGTTGACGAGGTGCGGGCGCTCCTCCCCGGGTTTGATGGGACGAAAACCATCCGCATGACGAAGGGTACCCACGTAATTCTCCCCTGCATTTCAGATCAGTACGCGCTGTTCGCCGCCATCCGGCCGGGGAAGCGGATTTTTTTGATGATGCCCTGGCAAGGTCATTCGCTCCTGGGTACTACAGACACCGAATACGAGGGCGATCCCGGCGCGGTGGAACCTGACCGAGCCGAGATTGAATATCTCCTCAGTGCGCTCAATCGCGTCCTCCGGGAGCCGGTGGGTATGGAGGATGTGCTTGGAAGCTACGCCGGGATCCGGGCACTGGTGGTGGAAGGCGGTCGCAGTCCTTCCGCCAATACGCGTGAATACCGCTTCCACCGGGATCCCTGGATCAATAACATGATCACAATTTGCGGCGGCAAGCTCACGACGGCGCGCGCGCTGGGTGAGAAGCTCGCAGACGTGGTGCAGGCGGAGCTGCCTGCCGGTCCGGCAAGATCGGTCGCCGCAGAAGCACCATTGCCGGGCGGTCACACGGGTCCATTTGTGAAGTTTGTCGAGACTGCAACGGAGGCGGCAATCCGGGAATTTGGCATCTCCCCGAGAACGGCGGATCGGGTCATCCGAACCTATGGAAGCCGCTGGCGGAGCGTTCTTGATCCCATCCGCACGGACCGAACGCTTGCCGAAACCTTGCCCGGCGAGCCGGAACTGCTGGGGGCGGAGGTAAAATTCTCCATCTGCGAAGAGATGGCAATGACAGTAGAAGATTTTTTGTTGCGCCGCTCTGGCCTTAACTGGATAGCCTGCGCCTACCCGGAAGCGGCGCCCTGCGTTGCAAGCATTTTTGCGCGTGAGCTTGCCTGGGACGCGGAAGCTCGCTCGACGGCCCTTGCGGGCTTTGAGCGGGCCATTCACGGGACTCAAAAACTATGTGCAAAGGGAGGCTGAAAGACCGTGCAACCCCCGGGGTTGCCGCCATCATCCAACCGTGCAGTTCAGCCTCTTTTTCATGGAGAGGAGATACCCCATGAGCCGAAGCCGTGCTGTTTATTCTTTCGTTATGTCGTTATCACTGTTGCTGCCGTGCACTTTGTTCGCGCAGGCCAACGCTTCAATGCCTCCTCAGCCGGGCGATCAAGTCATCATTCCGGCTCGCACCGAAATTCCTTTGGAACTCACCAGTGGCCTCAGCTCGCGCACGGCTTATGCGGGCGAGTCAGTTTACTGCCGGACGGTATATCCCATCACTGTCAACAACCAGATTGTGATTCCCGTCGGCTCCTACGTGGAAGGCGTCATCACCCAGGTGAAGCGGCCCGGCCGGATCCATGGAAAAGCCCAGATCGGTATCCGGTTTGGCTCCATCACCTTGCCTTCCGGCGTTACGAAGCCCATGTTCGCTACGCTCTCCGGATATGCAGGCAATGGGAGAGAAGGATTCAAACGCGATGAGTCCAAGATTGAAGGCGAAGGAACAAAGGGAAAGGATGCCGAAACTGTGGCCGTCACAGGCGCCGAAGGAGCTGGAATCGGATCTATTGCCAGCATCAGCAGCGGGCATTCCGGGGCCGGCGCCGCAGTCGGGGGTGCTTCCGGAGCTCTTGGCGGCTTGATTTACGTGCTTGCGACGCGCGGCAGAGAAATCGTCCTGCGCCCGGGAACGGATCTTCAGCTCGAGCTCAGCCGCCCACTCGCCTATTATCGCTATCAGGTCGATCCGCCTGCCCACGAGAGCCCGACAGGCCCCGCGTTTCCTAAACGGTACCCCGGCCCGGCGTAAAGGACCAACCCGTCCTCTCCGATGATGTGAAAAATCCAAATCCCCACGTAAAGACACCAAGACGCTAATGTGGTGCGTCGAAAGGGGCTTTACTTATGGCCACGCCCTTTGGAGTGCGGCGGCTTGCCGCCGCTTTTCCCAAGGCCAGCTTGCCGGCCACTCAACTGATCCTCACCCTTTGCACCTCGGCGCCTTTGCGTGAGGCTTCTTTCAGCAAATTCTTTTACATCTTCTCTAATTTGCAGTGAATGTTCCGCGCCGGGAAAATCCATGCGAAGTGCTTTTCATAAAAACTTGCAGAAAACCTGGCAATCAGGCGGCCGAGGCTGTCCAGCAGAAGGTTGCCGCCGAAGGTGAGGCGTCGCTCAAGGATGTGGAATCCGCCGGCGTGATAGGTAAAGTCTTCAAAACTTTCATGGGTAAAATAGTCAAAGCTGTGGAAACCCAGGTGCTGGATGTGCGTGGGGTCGGTGTACGAATCCGGAGAGCTGTAATGCGGCGTGACGATCCAAACCTCTGCGCCGGCGCGTGCGATGCGACGGACTTCCGACATAACGCGCATCGTGTCCGGTTGGTGTTCGAGAAAATGGCAAAGGTAAATGCGGCTGGCGCAAGAATCGGCGAAGGGCCAGGGGAAATGCGAGAGCTCCGCGAGCACGTCAGCGGCGGAGCCGGGTTGCCGGTCCACTCCGATCGCGTCCGGTTCCTGTTTCTTCTTGCCGCAGCCGAAATCGAGGGTCAGCATGGAATGCGCTCGGGCGGCAAAGTCCTCAACCACCTCGCCTGCGGCTCCCCTCCCTCGATTACGGATGGAATTATGGGGTGGTTCGCCGGTGGGGACACCGGCACTATAACCTAACACCTTATTGTTAACGCAAGCGCGCCAAGCCTTGGCGGGCCTGAGCCAAACCGGGATCCATGGCGAGCGCAGCTTTGTATTGCTGCGCGGCAAGTTGCTTCTTGCCCGAGCGCGCATAGAGCTCGCCAAGCCAGCTCAATGCTTCGGCACGGGAAGGAAAATCGTCGCGGGAAGGCGCCTCGGCAAGATAGGATTTCAACTCCCGCTCAGCCTCATTCAGCTCCGTGCCCTGAAGGACAAGCTCGACGCCCCGATAATACTTTACTCGCACGTCGGAAGCGTTGGCCGCAATAGCCGCCTCGACGGCCCGATTAAAGTTGGTTGCGTCTCCCTGGGCCAGAAAGAAATCCGCAGCTTCCAGGTAAGGGCCCGCGCGATTGACTTTGAAGGTGAGCGCGCGCTGATATTGCTGCCGAGCCAAGGCAAGGTGGCCCGTGCCAGCGTCCACCTGCGCTAAAGCGAGGCTGCCTTCCACGGGGTCAAGCGCCGCGATCGTTTCGGCTTCCTTGCCGGCCTTATCTTTGCTCCCGCCAAGAATCCAGGGCGCTTCGAGATAATACTCCATTAGGTCCCGGCGGGCTTCAACGTTGTGGGGCGCGAGAGCAACGGCTTTTTCGAATTCCTCGCGCGTTGCGACCGCTAACTTCAAGCTGTGGGATGCTCCAGCCTTGCGGCCGTAGCTGCGGCCAAGCCAAAGATGCGCCTCGGGGTCCGAAGGGTTGATCTCGACGGCCGACTGGGCGTGAAAGACGGCTTCGTCCCACTCCTTCAACTCGTAATAGCAGCGGGTCAAAAGGAGCTCCATAGGAACACTCTTGGGAGTATTCCCTAACGCAGCAGTGAGCGTCGCGGTGGCGTCACGGTATTTGCCGGACTCATATTGACTCAAGGCAAGGTCATATGCGGGAATATCCGGCGCCGCCGTCCCTTGGCTCGGGGTCAGGCAGCAGAAGGCTGCCAGCAGCAATGCAACGAGCAGGCCTCTCCACCCGCTTGACGAACCTGGTTTTTCTCTTTTCAGGGGGATTGAAGCTGGATGAAGAGCCTCAAACTCTAAGCCCGAATTGTAGGTCAAACAGTTTCTCCGTTGGACAAATGTGTTACTTTACAACAACTTTGGAAGACTCAGGATTTCGATGAGAGTCAGCCTCTGAGGACAGGGTGACGATGACCGTTCCCGGCAGCAGAGTCCT
>JASHTR010000620.1 GCA_030040455.1 Terriglobia bacterium
TCTTCCCTTGCTCCACTCAAAGCTCGACCTGAGTGCAGCAAACGGGACCGGCCTTCGGTTCCCTAGTATGACACGTTTTTAACCCTCTGCCGCCGCCCGTCTATCAAAGCGTATTTGCCGGGCGCACCAGAGCGAATATTTGTTCTTTCGTCCTGAATTCAGAGGCCGCGCGCATGGCGTCTCCGAGATCGTTGAACCGCCCCAGCCGGACAGCGTCCCAAATGCGCCCACGACGGTCGGGAGCTTTGAAAATGGTCGCGTTGTATCCGAGGCCTTTCAGGTTCTTCACGAGGCGTGCCGCGTTATTGGGGTCGAGAAACGCCCCCATTTGAATTGAGTATGCTTTTGCGGCAGCGTCTGCGGCCGGGGCTTGCCCGGATGCTTTCGTTGCGGTGCTTGCGCCTGGATCGGCGGCGACTGGGGGTGGATTCGGCGCGGCGGCAGCGGAAGTGAGAAGGGAAGCATTGGCCGGCCCCTGAGGAGGATTGCTGCCGGTGGACGCGGGCCCTGCAGTCGGCGGACTTGCTTGCAGAGGTTTTACCAGGGAAACGGCTTTGGCGGGGCCGGGCGGGACCAATTTCACTTTGCTAAGGTTTTGTGCCATGAAGGGATTGGCGGGAAGCGGGGAGGGACGCGATCCATATCCAATCAGGAGTCCGGCCGCGAACAGCAGGACGCCTAATAAACCGAGTCCGAAAAGAAGGACCATCATTTCTTTCTTGTTCATTGAAAATTCGTAATTCATAGTGCCTCGCCATGCGCATCTTTTACGGTGCCCACTTAGGGGATTTGCACCGTAGCCTGCCCGGGGCTGTTGATCTGAATGACCCCGCCCCAGGCACACATCAATTTTGATTGGTTATCCAATGCAGGCATATTGCCAATCAACACGGTTGGACTACCCGCTGCCCAGGGTGCAGGTATAACGGGAATGCAGGGCATTGGCGTGAGCACCCCAAGAGCGGCTGCCGTTGCTGAAGCCACCGTTGGATTGGCAAGCGAGTTACACATACCGAATGGCGGGATGTTGACCATGGGCTTGTTGTCCATGATGGTTGCCGCCGGAATGCTGCTCGCCATGACCTGGTTCGTTGGAAGCACCACCAGGCTGCTCGGCGCAGCGCCGAAGCTGCATTGAAGCATTGCGCCCATGCATACTTGCATCGCCATATCTAAACTCCTTTGCGCGGGGGATTCGGAACGGATTCTTACTTCCTTTTTTCCTTCCTCGCTCGTGTCAGTTGATTTTCACCAGCGACCCTTTTACCTCAAGGATTCCGCTGCTCTCAATGCTTTGGGATGCGTTGGCCTTGCTCGAAATGGAGGTGTTGGCCTCGTTGCTGAGGGAAGTCCCAGCCGTATTGGTGAGCGAGGTCCCGGATTTGTTCGTGAGCGACGTCCCCGCCTCGGTGGAAAGCGACGTCCCGGCCTTGATTTCTACTGATCCGCTCGCTTGAAGGGTAAGATTGCCGGAAACTTTCAGGGTGAAGTTGCCACTCACGTTTTGAGTGAAATCCGCGTTGTTGGTGTGGGTCTCTGCGCCGGTTACGGTCAAATCGCGCTTTCCTTTCACCGCATGGGTTTCATTTCCGGCGTTCACATTGACGGTGCGATTTCCTTTGTCCACGGTCAGGGTCTCGTCTTTTTCCTGGATTGTGGCGGTGCGGCTTTGCTTGATGGTCACGGTCTGGTTATTCAGCACCGAGATGTTCATATCCTTCTGCGCCTGAACGAAGACTTCTTCCGATCCCGCCTTATCCTCGAAACGGATTTCGTTGAACCCGTTTCCACCCTTGGAGGAATTGCTTTTGATCGTGCTCTTCGTCTGCTCGTCCGGGAGCGCATAGGGAACCGTTTCCTGCGCGTTGTAAACACACCCGGTGACCATCGGCCGATCCGGGTTGCCGTCGAGGAAGCTCACCGTCACTTCCTGCCCCATGCGCGGCAGAAAAATGCTTCCCCACTGCTTGCCGGCCCAAGCCTGGGAAACACGGATCCAGCAGGAGCTGTTCTCATCCTGGCCGCTGGCTTGATCCCAATGAAACTTAAGCTTGACGCGACCGTATTGGTCGGTCCAGATTTCTTCCCCGGATTTTCCAACAACAAGGGCTGTTTGCGACCCAGGAATGGTGGGATGTGGCGTAACTCGCGGAGGACAAAAAGACACGTCTGCGGGAAAGGCCTCAAAGGTATTCGAATATTCGTTCTGGTTGGCGCTGTGGTAGAGGGACCGCAGGACGTAATCTCCGTTCACATCCTGCCGGTAATGATCCGCAAGAGTAAATTTGCATCCAGCGTGAAAGGCCCGGCAAGCGCTCGTGCCTCGCAAAACCTTACCTGGAGCCTCCAAAGCGGCCAGGCGCAGGCTGGCTTGCGCTTCTCCCGCGTCCTTTTTGGAATATCCTCCAGGATATTCGTAGACGGATCGGCTGGTATTCTTCCCGCTGGCGGTCACCAAAAGATCGGTGGACGGGGTTTCGAAGTTGTAGTCGTCAGACTTATATTGGCCTACCGTAACTTGCTGCTCGAGCGTGCAATCGATGATGGCGTCTGCCGCTTCCCAGGAAGGCGTCGATTGCCGGATTTTCGCTTTTGTTAAGCCCGGACACGATGCGTAGGCATCGGCGTCGTCGGCCAGGACAAGAGTATGCTTCGAGCTCGTGTGTTCGAAAAAGTAAAAAATTCCTTCTTCTTCCATGAGCCTGGAAACGAATGCAAAATCGCTTTCCTGATACTGAACGCAATATTCACGAGGAGCATAAGTGCGCGTGAGCGCGTTCTTGTAATCTGAAAAGCCCAGGCCGGAAAAGACCGCTTCGAGAATATCTGGAGTGCTTTTATTCTGAAAGATTTGGCAGCCCGCGTTCAGGGTCAGCAGCCAAAGCCACGGATAAACGTCCGCAAAGTAAGTGGTCAAGCGCTCGGTCCGTCCGGCTTGCATGAATTTGCCCACCACGCCGTTCACGTACTGATGGTCCCCGCCGGGCAAGGCAAGCGTAACGGTGATGTTCTGGCCCACGATGCTCGAAAAATCTAGCTTCGCGTCTTCGGAAACCAACTCGAGCGTGTAGTGGAAAAGTCCCGAGATTTGCTCTTCTCCCTGAAGGCTCTTCAGGAGCACTTTATCTTCGCCGAGCGGCGTGCTGATCAAAATGGGGCTGGCAGTTTGCTGGTAACCGGACATATGATTTTGCCTTTTATGAAGCGGCGTGCCGATCGAAGAGGTGCCACGGTCAATCCTGCCGCGCAGGATGAGCTGCGGGCTTGTCATGACGACCAAAGCCCACGTCGGAAAAACGCGGATCGCGGCTACTCTGGTCCAGGCTGGCATTCCGTGCAGAGTAGCCCGGCCGAATCCGGACCTGAGAATCGTCCTTGGGAGACGGCCGCGTCTTTAGCCAGGAAGTCCATGCCAGTTTTGCTTTGCCCAGGCGCGATTCGGGAATTTCATCCGCCCCAATCCCGAGCCGGAAGGAGAAGTCGAATTGATCTCCGGCATAAAACCGCGTCAGTTCGCAAAGAGGCAGATAAGCAGGTCCGCCGGGGAGGAAGGAACGAAACGGCTCGAGAGGGAGCGGACCCAGCTCCACCTCAAAGCTTCCTTGTTGGTCCCATACGTGAGTGCCAAGCACGGCACCGTCCCCCAGGATTTGGTTTTGTCCCGATCTGCCCAGGAAGGTCCACTGGCAAGGCTCAAGCGCCCTTCGGGTTATTTGAAATTGGTGCAGCCGGGCGTTCGCCTGGAAATGATCGGAAATCATGCGCTCGAGTCCCGCCGCCGAGCGAGGTTCCTTTGAAAGCAGGCCCGCGTAGTAGAGCAGCACCCTGTCCTTTACCGCCATGCAATGGCGCAATGATGGGTGTCCCAGTCCCAGAAACGAATAAAGGTAGCGTGCTGCCGCGCTCTCATCCGGGGACTTGGTTGTAAAGGCCACGCGATGCACTTTGTGGCTTCGGTAAATCAGCGAAATCAGACGATGATTGAAAATATCCAGAAAATCGCGAAGCCCGGTATCTTTTCTCGCGATTCTTTCGAGAACCAGCTCGGTGAAGGGAAGCGGAAGCGGTGATTGAGGGCCGGAGAGACCCAGGAAATTTACCGTCATCTCTACGGCGGATTCGCCATCAAGGGAAGGCGAGAGCTGATAAACGTCACTCGCCGGAAAATCGAGGCTCACCCGAGAATGGAAGCGGACGGCTTCCTTTGCGGGTTCTGAGCCTTCGCCCGCCGGTTGGGCCTCCGGGTGCGCCATTTCCAACAGGCGGACGGCCTGAAAGAAGTCAAAGCGGTAGGGTTCTTGAAACAACCAATCCGTTACTGAACGCTCACCACGCCAGCCAAAAGTGGCCATGTTTTTTTAGCCGCCTACAATCAGTTTTCAAGCGATTCTTCGCGCGCTGCGCTGCCCATCGTTTGCGTCATGGAGCTCAATCCCACGCAGGCTCAATTGGAATCGAACGCCAATAAGGGCGCTTGACAATCATATATTATCATGACAATATTTCTTAAGTATATATCTTGAGATATAGGAGCTTTTCGATGGCGCCCGTTTCCCTCGCATCAGCAAATCCCCGCACAGGGCCAAGCCGGAGCCTACCGTCTGAGAGCTCCAAGAAGGCACACCCGTTGCGAGATTCCTCCCTCGCAACCTCGGGAGCGCCTTCGGCGCCTCGGAATGACACGCAACGCGAGTCTTCACACAGGCTCTCCAGGCATGGTTTCACAAATCCTTCGAGCGTCGCAATCCAGGCTGAATTCAGGCCTGGCTTCACCTGCTTAAAGGCGGGGCGGGGCAGGCCGGCAAATTCCTCCTTACAGCAGAAGCCTGCCGGGACGACGCCAACTCCTGGCATGGTTCAGCTCAAGGCGTCAGCCGGGGTTGAGGCCTTCCGCGTGAATCTTCAGCAAAAGGTGGGTGGATGGCCGTTGCCCAAAGAAGTACAGGCCAAGATGGAATCAGCGTTGGGTGCTGATTTTTCCGACGTGCGCATCCACGTTGGCTCCGAAGTTCCGTCCATTGGAGCCATCGCATTTACGTGGGGATCAAACATCCACTTCGCGCCCGGTTATTACAATCCTCACACGCCCCACGGGCAGCGGCTTTTAGCCCACGAACTGACTCACGTGGTTCAACAGAGAGTGGGACGCGTCCGAAATCCATTTGGTAACGGTGTGGCAGTGGTTCAAGATCGCGCTTTGGAAGCTGAAGCGGATCGAATGGCCCAGCAATTCGGACACTGAATCGGGAGGCCAAGTCGCGGCGCGCACCGGTTTATCAGGGCTCGCTTCGCCTTTGGATGGAGGGATAACGCAGAGCCTCCAAAAGCAGAGACTCCGTGCTACCCATCGCTCGAATTATTCGCGCTCAACCGCTAGGTTGTGGAGTTTGCTGAGGCAACCCGGGAACGATCTGCATTTTTTGCTTTAGGCGTGCCTTATGGCCGTTCGTGCTCAAAATTCCGTGCCAGCAACACAAAATCCACCGGAGACAGGCAGCATACCCGGGAGCCCACTCTCCGCCCGTTATAAAAGAGTTCCTCTTGAAACGAAAACGCGCCTGTCGAACTCTGTGGTCTGGCGCCTTCAACGCGAGCACTATGAGAGGCGCGGGGCAAACTCGTGGAACGACGGGACGCTCCCGTATTACATCACGAGCAATCCCTTCATCGCAGATGCCTATGCGCATGTCGTTCACGGTTTTCGCCTCGACTGTAACGAGACCATTCTGGTTGTCGAGCTGGGAGCCGGTCACGGACGATTTGCTTACTTATTTCTTCGCGGCTTTCTCGAAGCTTGCCGTTCTATGGGCCTTCCCGAGACCTGTATAAACTATGTTATGACCGACGCTTCGGAGAGCACGGTCCGTTCGTGGCTCAATGACAGGAGGCTGGCCCCGTTTGTCGAACGCAATATTCTCGACTTCGCTGTTTTCGAGGCGGGCAAGTCGAAAGAGGTGAATCTGCTTGTTTCGCGCGCCCGGCTTGGAATTTCAAACCTCCGCTTGCCGATGGCCGTTATTGCAAATTACGTGTTTGACAGCGTTCCGCAGGACGTATTTGTTGTCGAACGCGGCCGCCTTTTTGAGGCTTTGGTTACAACTACGGCACCGGACGGTGCCTCAACGCCGAAGATGCCGGCTCTGACTGATTTACAGGTGGCCTATTGCCATCAATTAGCATCGGCAGAGTATTACGCGGATGCGACCTGGAACCAGATCCTCGATGAATATCGTCATCGGCTGCCCAGTGCCACGGTCACTTTGCCGACAGGGGCGCTTCATGCTATTTCGGCTTTGCAGGCTGCGAGCGACGGCCGTTTTCTTCTCCTCTCCGCCGACAAGGGTTTCGATCGGGAAGTGGAGATGGAAGGCTCGCAGGGACCTCCGCCCATCGAAGTGCACGGTGGCGACTGCTTCTCGTTGATGGTCAACTATCACGCTATTGGAAGATATTTTGAGAATCAGGGTGGCCGGATGCTCCGGACCGCGTTTCAATCCCAAAGCCTGGCGGTGTGTGCCTTTTTGTCCGGGCCGGCTGCTGAACCCTACCGTAGGACGACCCACGCCTTCGAGGCTGCCGTCAATAAGTTTGGCCCTGACGATTTCTTCACCTTTTCGCAGCTTGTTGCTGGCCTCGCTGAAACGGCGACGTTCCGCCAGATCCTCGCGTTGCTAAAGCTGAGCGGCTGGGACCATGAGATACTCATGCGGTTCTTCGAAAACCTGATGGCACAATTGCCATCCCTGACAGAGGGCGACTGGCGGGATTTGCATTTCGCAATCAGGAAGGTTTGGGAGCGCTATTATGCGATTGGAGAGGACTTGGACCTCGCGTTCCATCTGGGAGTCATCCTTTTAGAAATTCGGGAGTTTGCGGAAGCCTTGGAATTTTTCCAATTCTCCGGCAACACCGCGGGACCAAGCGCCGCAACGAGCTACAACATGGGAATGTGCCATTTCGGGCTGAGCCAGTTTGTTCAGGCGCTGAGTCGTATGAATGAGGCACTCGGATTAAGCGAGGATTTTGACTCGGCGCGGCTCATGCGGGTCAAACTCGAGTCGATGCTCGATACCCATCAGCAGCAGGCGGCTGCGTCCGCTTAGCAGCTTTTTGCGCATTGAGGCGCTTAGAGTTTCACTATGCGTTTCTCGCTGCCTTTACGCGAGGGTATTAATTTTCTCATACCGGCATTACATGAAAGGAAGGAAATTATATGACTGCACGAGGTGTTAGCCCCAAGTTGATCTCTTCACGAAAGGATCTCGCAACTCCTCGTGGCAGTGTCAAGTCTCCCCCTGCGGGAGGTGTACGCGAGTCTCTGCGGCCCGGAGTATCGCCTCCCCCGGGCGCGCCCTTGAGCTTTCGGCCGCCGGGTGGCACGCTTAACAAATCTGTCAACCCTCGGGCGGCTTCCACCGAACGCGTTGGATCAAAGGTCTGGCCGGGGCAGCCTGATGCTTCCGCGCCTCGATTTGCGGCGCGAGCCATTCAGCAGCAACCCGGAACGATGGCTGGCTCGTACCCCGCCCGGGGTCCATCAGCATTGACGCGCCCTCAGCCACCAGCGGCCCGCCCGGCCGTCCCCCACGCTGGCAAGCAGCCCATCTCCTCATCCCGGAAAGGAGATTCAATTCAGCCCATGGCCACCTGGTATTGGCGCGCGGCATCCGTTGGTCTTCTGGGAATCCCA
>JASHTR010000055.1 GCA_030040455.1 Terriglobia bacterium
TTCATGGCGCCGGGGACGCCGTCTGGCAGGCGTGGGCTTTTGGCTTCGCGGCGATTCTGGGCCATTGCTATTCGCCGTGGCTCAAGTTCAAAGGGGGTAAGGGCGTTGCGACTTCGGCGGGTGTAATGCTCGTCCTCTATTGGCTTTTCGCCGTCATCGCCCTGGTCTATTTTGTTGTGGCGCGCGTCGTGTGCAGCAAGAAGCTGAAGTTGAAGGAAGCCGGCGCCCTGGCTTCGCTTTCCTCCTGGGTTTTGTTTGTTCTGCTCATGCTCTTCCTGGTGGGACGGCTGGATGCGCTTTGCGCAGCGATTGTCGCCGCGTTCCTCTTCTGGCGCCACAAGGAAAATTTGCGTCACATTTTTGCGAGACGTGAGGAAGCGACGACGCCGATCCGTCTCTAACCACAAGGTCAGGATGTCCCCAACTCCGCGAATTGCCTTTTACGATTTTGACGGGACGTTAGCTTCAAGCAACATCGTCACCCGTTACGCGTTTCTGGCCCGGCGCCTGCCGTCGCGGCCGGAAGCCCTATGGAAGTTCAGCCGGTTGGTGGCGAGCGTTCCCGCTTATCTCTTGCTTGACCGCATTTCGCGCCGGTTCTTCAACGAGGTATTCTTTCGGGAGTATCGCGGCATGAAGAAGGCATGGCTTGAGGCGCAAGCGGAACTTCTTTTTGACGAAGTGATCCAGCCTTCGATTTATGCGGGTGCCAAGGGCCTGCTGGATGCGGATCGGGACCAGGGATTTTATCGCATTCTGGTGACCGGCGAGCTGGATTTTGCGCTTGCTCCCGTGATGCGCTATTTTGAATTGGACCAGCTTATTTCAAATTCCCTGGTGTTTAAAAATGGCGTGGCCACTGGCGAGGTTGTGCGGCCACTCATTGCGGAAGAGCAAAAAGTGCGGGCTATGGCCGACGTTTGCCGGGATCACCACGCGGACTTGCGCGCCGCCCGGGCTTATTCGGACAGTTTTTCGGACCTCCCGATGCTTGAAGCGGCGGGAGAGCCTGTGGCGGTGAATCCAGACCGGCGGTTGAGGGAGCTTGCCCTGCGCCGAGGCTGGCCAGCTCTGGATTTCAAGAGCGGCGGAGCATTCCGGTCCGGAATGGAGCGAGGGAACCATGTCCACATATCTTGATACGCCTCATGCAGTGCTCGAAAAGCTCCTGGCCTCCACCGATCCTGCGCCGAACGCGGTGGGGCGCAACGCGATGGTTCCCTCCGACGGATGCGTGGTTCATCTGGAGGCGGATTCGGCGCCACGCCTCATGTGGTACGGCGAGGATTTGCTGAGCGTCAAGCTGCCCCCCGGGACGCGCGCTGTCTATCCCAAGCCAACCATCCGCCCGCTCGCCGACCGCGACGCCGCCATCCGCTACGCCCTGGCGCATCCTGAAGGCATGGAGCCGTTCGACGCGCTTCTCCGGCCGGGCATGAAGGTGACGATCGCCATCGATGATATCTCCCTGCCCCTGCCTCCCATGAAACGCCCGGACATCCGCCAGTCCGTGCTTGAGATTTTACTCGAGACGCTCGAGGCAAAAGGCGTTGAGGATGTTCATATCATCGTTGCCACGTCCTTTCACCGCCGCATGACTTCAAAGGAGATGAAGCGCGCCGTGGGTTCGCGCATCTTCCACGCTCATTATCCGGAGCGCCTTTACAACCATGACGGCGAAGCGCCAGGCGGCATGGTGGATCTCGGGCAGACGGAACAGGGCGAGAGCGTGCGCATTAACCGGCGCGCGGCGGAATCCGACCTGCTGGTTTATGTCAATATCAATCTGGTCCCGATGGACGGTGGCAACAAGTCTGTGAGCGTGGGGTTATGCGACTATCCTGTCCTTCAGGCCCACCACACGCCGCACGCGATTCTCGATTCCGACTCGTACTTCGATCACACGCACTCGGCGATGAGCCGTTCCTGCGACCGCATTGGGGAAGTTGTGAACCGGCATCTGAAGGTGTTCCATATCGAGACCGTCCTGAACAATGCCATGTTTGATCCGCGCATGGCGTTTTTCGTAAAGAATGAAGACCGCCATTCCGCATACGATCGCATGATGTTTGGCGCGACTCGATTAAGCCTCCGTCAGCTTCCTCGCGCAACCAAGCGCAAGATCCTGTTTGCCATTCCGGCTTCCTATCAAATGATTGCCGTCCACGCCGGCCAAACGATTCCTGTCCATGAAAAGACGCTGGCCTACTGCTATGCGCAGTATTGCGTCCCCGTCGAAGGGCAGTCCGACGTGGTGGTTTATGGAATTCCTTTCATTTCTCCTTACAATGTGAACTCGATTTTAAACCCGCTCCTGGTGCAGGTGATGGCCCTCGGTTATTTCCACAATATGTATCGCGGAATGCCGGTAGTGAAGAGGAACGGAACCCTGATCATTACCCATCCTCTCTATAACGAATTTGATCCGCTCTACCATCCCTCCTACATCGAGTTCTTCCACCGCCTCCTGCCGGAAACGCGCGATTCGTTCGAGTTGCAGCGAAAGTATGAAGCTGAGTTCGCTCACAATGAGGAATACATCCGCATGTACCGTGCCGGAAACGCGTACCACGGCGTGCATCCCTTTTACATGTGGTATTGGGGCGAAAACGGCCGGGCACATACGGGGAAAGTGATTTGCGTCGGTGCCGAAAGCAGGCAGGCGGCAGCCACCATGGGATGGGAGACGGCCGGAACCATGGAGGAGGCACTGGCGATGGCTGAAACCCACACGGGCCACAAACCCAGCATCACGTTGATGCATTTTGCGCCTATTTTGATGGCCGATGTCGCGGGGTCAGCCGAGAGTGTTTGAGACAAACTTCAGCGCTGCCGGAATTTCCTTGACAGATTGCGACGGGATTGAGTTTTTGTGGTTTGTAAATTATTGAAATGATGGTGCCGCGGGACGGAGTTGAACCGCCGACGCCAGCCTTTTCAGGGCTGCGCTCTACCACCTGAGCTACCGCGGCAAGCAACCCCTATTCTCGCGTCGA
>JASHTR010000621.1 GCA_030040455.1 Terriglobia bacterium
TTTTAGGGACTGATCTCGAGAAGCCCGTCCCGCAGTTGATTGCGGCCTATGACGACGCCCCGGGCGTGACCCGCGCATTCAATTTAAATCTCCTTGCTCGAATCAACCGCGAGCTCGGTGCC
The DNA here is from genome assembly GCA_030040455.1 of Terriglobia bacterium. Classification (GTDB taxonomy): domain Bacteria; phylum Acidobacteriota; class Terriglobia; order UBA7540; family UBA7540; genus RH2-MAG17b. The sequence continues at coordinate 123 of JASHTR010000621.1, forward strand.
GATTTCAATCTTCAGCGCTTCGAACATGCCGTTCTGTTCAATCACCTGACGCGCAGCATCGAAATGCACCTTCGATCCCGCTGTCGGCAAACCGTAACGATTCCAAGGGCCCATCTTTCGGTTACGTTTGCTGACCGCGAAAGCATTTTGACAGAATGCAGCCATAAGTATTTGCTCGGCGAGGTGCTCGCCATGTCCAAAGCGGCTGGGTTTGATTGCGAGGAGCAATTCGTCGATCGCGAATGGCCCTTCGCGGAGAGCCTCCTGGTTGCAAAATGACTCCGCCCATCGATGCCGTCGTTGAGCTCCGCCACGTCTTCTTTGGCGTTGACGGGCGCGAAATAATTCCCGATCTCAGTCTCGAAGTTTGCCGGGGCGAGACCTTTGTGCTTTTGGGCCGCAGCGGATGCGGCAAAACCACCCTGCTCAAACTGATGAATGGCCTGTTGCGCCCCGGCCACGGTGAAGTGAAGGTGGAAGGCACCTCCACGCTTGCCTGGGATCCGATCCAGTTGCGACGTCACATCGGTTACGTGATTCAAGAAACCGGCTTGTTTCCCCATTTCACGGTCGAGCGCAATGTGGGGCTGATCCCGCGCTTGAAAAGCTGGTCCGAAGAGCGCGTCAAAGCGCGGGTGGAAGAGGCGCTCATCCAGGCCGGCCTGGATCCCGACCAATTCCTCGAACTCTATCCACGCCAGCTCTCCGGCGGCCAGCGGCAGCGGGTGGGCGTGGCGCGCGCGCTCGCCGGCGACCCGCCGATCCTTTTGATGGACGAGCCGTTCGGCGCTCTGGATTCGATCACGCGCGTTGAGATTCAACGTGAGTTTCTTCGACTGCAACGGCAGGTCCGCAAAACGATCGTTCTGGTGACTCACAATCTGCGTGAAGCTTTAATCCTCGCCACTCGGGTGGCGTTGATGGATTCCGGCAGGCTGGCGGGCGTTTATTCCCCTCAAGAATTCCTTGCGTCGAGCGATCCCACCGTCCGCCAGTACGTGAATGCCTTCCAAATGGACGGCGGGATATCCGGAGAAGGTGTTTCCCATGAGCCTCATTGATTATTTTCTCCGCCATCGCGCGGAGGTTCTGCAGCTTACGCTGGAGCATCTCTGGCTTGCCGGAGCCTCGATGCTGATCGCCATTGCCATCGGAGTTCCCCTCGGCATCCTGCTCTCCCGCCGGCCAGGATGGAGCAAGCTGATCCTCGGCAGCGCGAACGTATGCGAAACGATTCCGAGCCTTGCGCTCTTTGGCTTTCTTCTGCCGGCACCGTGGCTGGGCGCGCGCGCGGACCGCCTCGCGATCACAGCCCTTGTCCTCTATGCCCTGCTTCCCATCATCCGAAACACCTATACCGGGATTACGGGAGTCGATCCGGCCGTGCGCGAAGCGGCTCGCGGAATGGGAATGACCGATGGGCAATTGTTGTTTCAGGTGGAGCTTCCGCTGGCGTCGTCGGTGATCATCGCCGGGATTCGCGTGGCCACCGTGCTCACCGTCGGCATCGCGACGATTGCCGCCGCCATTGGCGCGGGCGGGCTGGGTGAGTTCATTTTTCGTGGCCTGGCGATGGTCGATAACCGCGTGATCCTCGCCGGAGCCATTCCGGCGGCGCTCATGGCCCTCGTCGCCGATCTCCTCCTGGGGTGGCTCGAACGCCAGCTCCGCTACGCTCGCGCATGAAGAGCGCCGCTGTGATCGTCGCTTGCCTTCTCACGGCAGGGTGCTCGCTCCGGCCGGCGAACACCATCGTGATCGGGTCGAAGAATTTCACGGAGCAGGTGATCCTCGCCGAGCTGCTGGCCGAGCGCGTGGAAGACACCACTCATCTCAAGGTTGAGCGCCGCTTTTATCTCGGCGGCACCACTATCTGCCAGCAGTCAATGCTCGCGGGCCGCATCGATGCCTACGTCGAATACACCGGCACGGCGCTCGTGGCAATCCTCAAGGAGCGGCCGCAGGGCAGCGCGCGCGACGTTTTTGAGCGCGTCAAGCGGGACTACGCCCGGCGATATGGCCTCGTGGTATTCGATCCTCTGGGGTTCAACAATACATTTGCCATCGTGATTCGAGCCGAGGACGCCCGGCGGCTCAACCTTCATACCCTTTCCCAGGCCGCCGACTACACGCCTCATTGGCGCGCCGCCTTTGGCTACGAATTCATGGACCGGGCTGATGGCTACGAGGGGCTTGCCCGAACCTACGGGTTGAAGTTTGCAAGTCCGCCTCAGTCGATGGACCTTGGCCTGATCTATCGCGCGCTGGTTGATCGTCAGGTGGATTTGATTGCAGGAAATTCAACGGACGGCCAGATTGAAGCGGATCAACTCGTGGTCTTGCAGGACGACCGCCATTATTTCCCCCCTTACCAGGCGGTCCCCGTCGTTCGCGAGCAGACGCTTCGCCGCTATCCTGAATTACGCACGGCGCTCAATGCCCTTGCCGGGAGGATCTCCGATAGCCAGATGCGGCAGATGAATTACGAGGTTGTTGGTCTGCACGAAGACGTAGCCCAGGTTGCGCATCGCTTTCTCCGCTTGGAACATCTGGATGGGCAAAAGGCGAAGTAGCGCAGACCCTCCCAATTTTGGATTTTAGATTTTGGATTGGCGCGGGGTCTGCGGCTTGTACGCGTTTGGCGCGCGAAAAACCGCAAACCTGGAAAGACGCGCGTCCGCGCCAGCTCTAAGGACAGTGCGGATAGACATGGTCAGAGCCTTTCAGACCGTAGTCTTTTGACTCATCGGACAAGCGCACGGGCAGCCCCGCGAGGCGGTCACGTGGCTTCCATCCTTCATTCGCCGAGCACCTTGAGGACCACCCTCTTTCTGCGTTGCCCATCGAACTCCGCGTAATAGACCTGCTGCCACGGCCCGAGGTCGAGCTTGCCTTCAGTGACTGGAACAATCACCTGGTGTCCTACCAGCAGGTTCTTCAGGTGAGCGTCACCATTGGTTTCTCCCGTCCGGTGATGGCGATAGTTCTCGCGGAAGGGCGCCAGCTTTTCGAGCCATTCCTCGATGTCGGCGATCAGCCCGTCTTCCGCGTCGTTGATGTAAACGCCGGCGGTAATGTGCATGGCCGCGGCCAGCACCAGCCCCTCCCGGATGTTGGCTTCCTCCAGCGCCTTTTCGAGCTCTTCCGTGATGTTAATAAACTCGCGCTTCTTTTTGGTGTTAAACCAAAGATACGTCGTATAAGACCGCACGTGCTCGTCCTCCGAGTTCTATATAAGAGACTCCGCAGTGTGGCATTGCCGAAACCAAGCCGGATGTCATTCCGAGGAGCGGAGCGACGAGGAATCTCGTCTTGTCCTTTTTGCCCTCCCGTTGGGAGAGCGCGATTCCCTGCTCCACTCAGAATGACACAGTAGAAAAAGGAGTTATGGCTTTGTATTGCAGAGTCGTCTCATGAGCTGATCCTCTGCTTGATTTCTTTGATGAGTTCCCCCACGTCCACGGGGCGGTATATGACACGCTCAGCGCGAATCTCGCCCGCCTCTATTTCCGCCGCGAGGCTGGGGCGGGCGATAATCCACGCCGGAACCAGCGACGCCCACTTTGCAAGCAGTTGAAGCTCGGCATGAGGGTCCCGACGGTCAAACAGGTCCACAACCAGGAGAGCCGGCAGCGCATTGAGATTCCGCACGCCGCTCAAGGCCTCGCGCGCGGTTTCATAAGCTTCCGCTTCGACCCCTTCCTCAAGAAGCTGCGCCCGCACGAGCGCGCGGAATCGCCAGTCCGTTCCGGCGACGAGAACGCGGGCCATCGGGATTATCCCACGCTGGCAATCCACCCGCCGCCAATCACCTCATCGCCATCATAAAAGACGGCTGCCTGGCCTGGCGTGATCGCTCGCTGAGGCTCGGCGAATTCCACGGTCGCTTCCCTGTTTTCCAGCGCTTCAACACGGGCCGGTCGAGGCGCGTGCCGGTTGCGGACGCGCACGCCTGCCTCGAGCGTTACACCCTCTACGGTGGGTCGGATCCAATTCACCTCGCGCACCCGGCATCTGCGCTTGAAAAGTGCCTCGTTGCTGCCTACCGTCACGCGATTCCTCGGCGCGTCAATGGCGGTAACGTAGAGTGGCGAGCCAGCGGCAAGTCCCAACCCCTTGCGCTGCCCGACGGTGAAATGGTGGACGCCCGGATGCTCGCCAAGCACGCGCCCGTCCGTTGCTACCAGCTCGCCGGGCCGGCGCTCCATGGTTTCCCCCTGCTCGGCAAGATAGGCCGCGATGAATTCGCGGTAGGAGCCCGTCGGGATAAAGCAAATCTCCTGGCTCTCAGGCTTTTCCGCCACGGGCAGCTTCTTCTCACGCGCAATGGCGCGGACTTGCGGCTTGGTGAGCTCTCCAAGCGGGAAGATCGCCCGCGAAAGCTGCTCCTGGGTGAGGCCGAACAGGAAATAGGATTGGTCCTTGGCCCGGTCCACCGCGGCAAACAGCCGGAAGCGCCCGGTGAGCTTGTCCTGGCCGATGCGTGCATAGTGGCCGGTCGCAATGCGTTCCGCGCCAATCTGGCGAGCGGTTTCAACGAACTGGTCGAACTTAATTTCCGTGTTGCAATGGCTGCACGGAATGGGCGTCTGCCCCGCCAGGTACTGCTTGACAAACGGACGCACCACGTCATTTTCAAATCGCTTTTCGAGGCTGACAACGTAGTAAGGAATGTTCAGGAAATTTGCGACGCGGCGCGCGTCGTAAACGTCATCCAGCGAGCAGCAACGGCCCGAAGCGCGCCCCCGCTCGAGGCCCTCGGTCGCACCCTGAAGCGCAGGGAGGCGACGCTGGTTCCATAGTTGCATGGTGAGGCCCACGACCGGAGGAAACGAGCCGCCGGGCAAGTGCTTTTCGGTAAGAATCGCGGCGACAGTGGAGCTATCCACCCCGCCGCTCATGGCAACGGCAATCGTCATGGAGAAAACCGTATGTCGCCGAGCTCAGAGCCGCCTTGGGTCGCAACCAAACCCAAATGTCGTTCCGAGGAGTTATCATGTCGCTTTGCGACACCCGCAAAGCATGAAAATTGTAGCGCTGCCGTCTACGCCCTGACGGGCGAGAGCGCGCGCAACCGCTCGACAACCTGGGGAATCACTTCCAGGGCGTAATCGACGTCCGCTTCCGTGTTACACCGGCCCAGGCTGAAGCGGATGGTTGAGCGCGCCTGATTTTTGCTGAACCCCATCGCTGAGAGCACGTGGGAAGGCTCAAGCGAGCCCGAAGAGCATGCGGCCCCGGTGGAG
>JASHTR010000056.1 GCA_030040455.1 Terriglobia bacterium
CCTTCTCTGCCTTCGCTGCCTTTCCAGGCCCTGGGCTATAGCCAGGGAGTCGAAGGAAACTTACAGGCCTATCTTGCGGACGATCAGCAGGTTTATGTGGTTCATCAAGGGGACAGATTTGATAAGAGCTACACCGTTCTGAGCATTACGTCCCAAAAAATCATACTTAGAGATGAGTTGTATAACCGCACCGTTGAACTCCCGTTTCCCGCACCGTAATACGAATCGTAGAGCCCCGGCCGCGGATGGCTACGCTCTGCTGGCGCTGATGATTATGGTTACCGTCATGCTGATTTCCCTGACGGCGGCGCTGCCCAACATCTACCAGGAGGGCCAGCGGGAGCGCGAGGAAGAAGCGATCTTCCGCGGGGAGCAGTATGCAAGGGCTATTTACCTTTTTCACCACGCCGCGGGCCGTTATCCGACGTCGGTGAAGGAGCTTCTGAATACTAACGGAGTGCATTATCTGCGCCAGGCGTATCGCGACCCTCTCAGCCCCAATGGAAGGTGGCGCTTCATCCATGCAACGGCAGGAGGCATTGTTATCGATTCGTGGAACCAGCCTCTGACACCTCCGAACGCCCAGAATACGGGGACGAGTGCTTTCTCAAATCAAGGTGTCTCCGAAAACAATCAGAACACGGGGATGAGTGCTTTCTCAAATCAGGGTGTCTCTGAAAACAATCAGAACACGGGGGAAAACACCTCAACCGGTCAGAACGCTTCTCAAAACAGCCAGAAAAAGCCCAAGCACCCGCCTTCAAGTTGCGATAGCTCCAAGGACTCTTCGTCGTCATCGCAAACGAGCGCTCTGATGGGAGCCTTCATCGTCGGGGTCGCACCCTGTAATGATCGCCAGTCGATTCGCATATACGGCCAGAATCACGAGGACCACTACGACGAATGGGAATTTATGGGTTCCGATTACGCGGCCATTGGCCTTCCTGCCTCGCCCAAGGCGCCTTTCGGATCGTCGTCACAGCCAGCGACCACCAGTCAGCCCGGCTTTTCCAACTCGCCTCAGAGCTCTTCCTCGCCTCAGGGGCCTTCGGGCTTCAACCAACCCGGGCAGAGCTCCGGCAACCCTGCGCCCGGCCCGTGAGAAGCGCGGAATCTGCGCCATCGTGCTTCCACGTCATCTCGTCACGAATTCCGCTGTCTCTCTTCGTGCAGATCATGCCCATCCTCCGGGTGAATGCGGCGGCGGAAGAGTATTTTTATTCCCTCGCGCCAGTGTTGGTTAATGCCGACCTGAATAACTTCAATGGAAGGATCAAGATACCGAACGATCCGGCGCGTGGTGGAGTGAAAGCGGAAGGCCGGCGAGACGAGGTACAGAAGAGGCGGTGCTTTGGAGATTTGAAGGCCGGGGAAATAACCGAACTCAGAAAACTGGTCGCACTCGTTGAGCCATCGCACGCGCAGCCAATAGTCGAGTCCTTGCAAGGGCAGGGAAATCTCCTCATGAAGTTTCAGCTCGATCACGGCCAGCCGGCCATCCTGAAGCACGCTGAGAATGTCGATCACGCCACGGTCGCTCCCGGAGAAAGCCGGGACCTGGGGATGAACGTGGTCGGCACGGAGGGCAGGATCTAACTGGCTGACATCCCGAACCACCAGGCTTTCGAGCCACCGCTCGGGTTGCAAGCGGTAAAGCTCGTGGCGGGAATCAGGGCTTCGGGCGCTTCGCAAAGCGAGCGCGTCGCGGATGAATCGCGCGCACGCCTCTTGCTCTTCCGTCCGGTATTTCCGTCGCCGGTTTTCCAAGCCCCAATAGAATTGCGGAGCGATCCGGCCTTCCAGCTGCCCGATTTCGAGGCCATGTATCCGCAACGAGGTTCCGGAAGCACCAGGGACCAACTCGACCCCTTCAAACGGATCGCCGAAAGCACGCTGCAGAAATCCCCGCGTGTTTCGCGGATCGGCCCGCAGTCGCGGTGTAAGCCGGGTGGCGACATTTCCGAAATCCCGGAGATCGACGGGATGGAAGCCGTCCGGAGCCACGGGCCACTCAATGAGTTTGACCTCGGGGGCGGCAGGGTCGAGGCAGGCGGCGCGATGGGCATTAAGCGGGATCGCCGCCGCGGGAAGAAACAACGTCAGGCCTCCCACCACGCATCGTTCCTCTGTTTCGCGGAGGTGGTCGAGCCAGTTCAACCCGTGAGCCAGCGCGGCGTCCGCCGCCGGAGGTTGCTCCACCTCGCTTAAGGCCAGAAACGCCCATGCGACGTGGCCTCGCCGCGCAAGGCCGCGCGTGTACCAGGCGGAAAATGAGAACTCACGATCCGTGCGATTGCTGACGCGCTCGAATTGCCAGCCGGGATATTGCTGCCTGAGAAATCCCAGCAGCTCCTGCCGCAGGGTGGAACGTCCGCCAGCTCTGGAGAGAGAAACGGTCTCGGTCGATTCGCGCAGTTCGAGCGCGCTCGTTCCACGCCATCCCGGCTTGCACACGAATAAACCCAGCCGCCCGTCATCCCGGTAGGCGATTCCCTCTACCCTCCATCGCAAGGAGCGGCCCGGGCGCCAAACTTCGAATATCAGTTTGCCGAACTCAATGGCGAGGCGCCAGTGACTCCCCGCAAAATCAAGAATGCGGACTCCCGCTTCGAGAAGGATAAGGTCGCGGGACGACCGAATGAAGTCCTCAGCTTCGTTTCGGGCTTTCTCAAGCTCATCGGGAGAGGGGTGCGGCGTCATGGCGCTTGTCTTTGCCATTATAATGGCTGCTTATCTTTTGAGACTGCAAAATAGCGGTGGAGACTGAGCATGATATCCCGATACACGCGCCCGGAGATGGGCCGCATCTGGAGCGATGAAAACAAATTCAGTAAATGGCTCGAAGTGGAAATTGCCACCGCCGAAGTGGAAGCGGAGGCGGGGTTGATTCCGGCCCGCGCGGCGCGGGCCATCCGCCGCAAAGGCCGCTTTGAAGTGGAACGCATCCGGGAGATTGAGCGTCAGGTAAAACACGATGTCATCGCCTTCACCACGAATGTCTCCGCCCATATTGGCCCTGAAGGGCGTTACCTGCATTACGGTCTCACCTCGAACGATGTGGTGGATACGGCGCAGGCGCTGCTGGTTCGCGAGGCCTCGAATCTGATCCGCGCAGGCCTCGAGCGGCTGGGTCGCATCCTCAAGAAGCGCGCCCTGGAATTCAAGCACACGCCGATGGTGGGCCGCACCCACGGCATCCAGGCCGAACCCATTACGTTCGGCCTGAAGCTTGCAAACTGGTTTTCAGAAAATCGGCTGAATCTGGCGCGCCTGGCTTTCGCGGCGGAGGAGATGCGGGTGGGAAAACTTTCGGGAGCCGTGGGCAGCTACGCCCACCTGAGTCCCATCCTGGAAAGGAAGATTTGCGCGCGTCTCGGCCTGCGGCCCGTGCCCATCGCCACCCAGGTGATCTCTCGTGACCGGCACGCTTTCTACGTCTCGACGCTGGCTGTGATTGCCGCGTCACTCGAAAAAATCGCCCTTGAAATTCGCGGACTCCAGCGCACGGAGGTCCATGAAGCCGAGGAATATTTTTCTCCGGAGCAGAAAGGCTCCTCCGCCATGCCGCACAAGCGCAATCCGGTGACGGCGGAGCAGATTTGCGGTCTGGCTCGCGTGGTACGCGCGAATGCGCAGGCCGCTCTGGAGAATGTTGCGTTGTGGCACGAGCGGGACATCTCGCACTCTTCCGTCGAGCGCGTTATCCTGCCGGACTCTACAATCCTCCTGGATTATCTGCTCCACAAAACCGCTCAGCTCATTGAATCGCTTGTGGTCTATCCCGAAAGAATGGAGGAAAATCTTGGGCTGCTCAAGGGCCTCGTCTTCTCCGGCCAGCTCCTGCTCGATCTTGCCGATAAGGGCGCCCCGCGCGAAGAAGCCTATCGCTGGGTTCAGCGCAACGCCATGCAGGTTTGGAAGACCCGGGAGGATTTCCGGGCGCTCGTTGAGAAAGACCCTGACATTCGCCGCACCCTTGCGCCCCGCGAAATCGCGCGCGCATTTTCGCTCCGTCGCCAGCTTCGGCACGTGGATTCAATTTTCAGGCAGGTGTTCGGAAAACAACTTCTGAGGGATTAAGGTGCAATGCCGACCAGGATGAGCGGGACCGCTGGCACGCCCCTCCCCTGGCGTGCAACGTCGTACAAAGCTCCTTCGTAGTAGCCAGGACCCGTTGACATCTGCTCTTGCATCGATTTCATCGCCAAAATTTCAATCCCCAAATCGATCTGATCTCCCACGTAAAATGCAAGATGCTTTACGAACAAGTCGTAGGCTATGAAACTATACTTGCCGAGTTGCACCTCGATGGCCACGCGCTGCTTTAC
>JASHTR010000010.1 GCA_030040455.1 Terriglobia bacterium
CCATTGCCTGCTGGAGCGGGAACGGCTGGGCGGATGGCTGTCGTGGTGGTGCGCGCGGCGTCTGGGCTTTATCATTTGTGATTTCCAGGAGGATTGGACGCCGGCGCTTGAAGCTTGCTGCTCCGTCCTGAACCGCGGCGGCATGGTCCTTGCTTTCGCCCGGCAGCCAGAGGCGGAGGGGGAATCCGGATTTGCGCCGGAAGCGGCTGAAATCGCGCTTGAAGCCGATGCCCACATGCTGGGCGATGCGCCTCTGCCGGTTCAACCCCTCCACATTTTTCTTCCTGTTCCTCCTTCTCGCCTGGAGGAGTTGTTGATCCATCTTGATGCTCCGCTCTCCATCCTCGACAGCGGGATAAAAGAGAATGAGCGCGACGCGAGGATCAGGGCTGTCGATCGGGAGCTGGAGCGGGCTTGCAGCCACAATCCTTTCCGACTCCAGCCGGCGGATTTTGAAGATTTCATCAAGGGGCTGGAGAGGGTGATGCGCGAGGACTTTGAAGAGACCTGGTCGCGGCGCGCGAATTGGAAACAGAAAGTTGAAGACTTTGAGCTGAGTCCTTTTCTGGTGCGGCTGGCTAACCAGCTCAACAGCGGGCATCCCGGCCGGCTGGTCGCGCTGAAGGAGGCCCTCTATGCCTATCACGAAGCGAAAAGACGAGCTGCCCTCGCCAGCTTTCGGATGGAGACGGCGGATGCGTGGCTCAAAGTTGGATGGAGGCGGATGTCAGCTTGGGTGGAAACGGTTGCGGGCTTTCCCATCGCCGGCTATGGATTGCTCAACCTCTTAATTGCATGGTGGCTGATGCGGCTGCTGGGACTATATCGCAAAGGGTTGTGGGCGGCCGCGCCGGGAGAATGGGTAGGTCGCATCCTCGTCGCTTGCGGCTGCTATGCCGGCCAGATCGCCCTCGCCGCTCACTTTCTGCCTCGAGTGCAGGCGGGCTATTACGCGCCCAGCCTGCCCATTTCCGGCGCCTACCTGCTGCGCTACCTTTGGCTGGTGGAGCATCGAACGAAGGTATTGCTGGAGACGCAAAGCCAGGGGCCTGGCCGGTTGAAGCGAATGCGACAAGTGCTGATCGAAGAGCTGAAGCAGGACCAGGACCGCTACGCCGCACTTTGGAGGATTGCCCACTGAGATGCTTTTTTTGACTGAATCCGACGTGCTCGAACTCTTCCCCATGCAGGCTGCGCTCGGATGTGTTGAAGCGAGCTTCAAGGCGCAGGATGGAGGCGGGGCGATGAACCGCTCGCGCCAGCGTATTTTTCTTCCCGGCGTTTCCCTGCATTACATGGCCGCCGCCCTGCCTGGGGACCATCTGTTGGGCATGAAGATTTATACAGTCTCCCGCGGCGCGATGCGGTTCCTCGTGCTGCTCTATGAATCCGAGCGTGGGGAGCTGCTGGCGATGATTGAAGCCGATCAAATGGGCCGCATTCGCACCGGAGCGGCCAGTGGCGTAGCCACCCGCTATCTGAGCCGGGAGAGCGCCTCGACCGCGGGCGTCATTGGAGCCGGCCGGCAGGCCCGAACCCAGCTTCATGCTGTCAGTCTCGTCCGCCGGCTGAAGTCGGCGCGCGTCTTCAGTCGGGATGAGGGCCGGCGCGTCCGGTTTGCGAGGGAGATGAGCGAGCGCCTCGGCATGGAGATCGAGCCGGACGCAAGCGCCGAAGCGGTCGCGGGCTTTGGCGACATTCTGATCACCGCCACCAACGCCCAGGAGCCGGTGGTCTTTGCCGATTGGCTTAAGCCGGGCGTCCATATCAATGCGATTGGCGCCAACGTGCCGGCCCACCGGGAGTTGGACGATCGAACGCTCCGCCGCGCTTCGCTGATTGCGGTGGATTCCGCCGTCCAATGCCGCATCGAGGCCGGTGACTTGATCCGGGGGTTTGCTCGTGAACCCGAACGCTGGGAAACCGTGACGGAAATGTGGGAGATTATTGTCGGGCACAAGCCGGGCCGGCAGTCGCCCGAGGATATTACGATCTTCAAATCCACGGGCATGGCGCTTTGGGACGTGGCGGCGGCGGGCGTCGTCTATCGCCGCGCCAGGGAGCTGGGGCGGGGACGAGAAATTCAACTTACGGACGAGCTCCGGTAGGAAAGGCAAAAGCTGTCCGTAGCCTTTGGTCAACGGTCTGGAGTCAACATTGCGTGCAACGGATTACGAGCCCCGGACCCCGGACTGGGGTTGATTTCTGTCTTTTGTCTTGCTCTTCACCTCTCGTCTTCCTTTCTCAGGGTCACGTCAAAGTCGCGTTTGTATGGAGTGCGGGAGCTTGCTCCTGCTTTCGAGCCGGAAGCGAGCTTCCGGCTCCTGGCGCCTGCGTAAGCGGGCGCGCGCAAAGCGGCAGCAAGCTGCCGCACTCCATAGGCGCTTCGCACCAGCGGTGCTGTGCAATCTTACACTTCTGGGACTTTGACGTGACCCTGCTCCCTTTGTTTTGCCGATGGCGCAGGCCGGAGAAACGGCGCTATACTTAAGCAGTAAGCCAACCGGCCCTTATGGAAAACGACCTCGTTCAAATTTCTCCCCGGCCTTCTGAACAGGCACTTCTGCCGTCAACCGAAGGATCGCCCCCAATTCGCCTCACGACTCCGCATGGGGTGGCAAGACGAAAGACTTTTTACATTGAGACCTTCGGGTGCCAGATGAACGTGCACGATTCGGAGAAGGTTTCCGGCGCTCTCGTGGCCAAGGGTTACCATCCCGTCACCCATCACGAAGATGCGGATTTCATCCTCTACAATACGTGCAGCATCCGTGAAAAGGCGGCGCAGAAAGTATTTTCAAGACTTGGAGCTTTCAAGAAGAACTACTCCGGGAACACCAAAATCATTGGCGTGCTCGGGTGCGTTGCGCAGCAGGAAGGCGAGCGAATCTTTGAGCGTGCGCCGCAAGTGAGCTTTGTGTGTGGCTCGGCAAGCTACTCGAAAATTTCCGAGCTTGTTGACCGCCTGGAGGCGGGCGAGCACCGGGTGACCGGATTGTCGCTGGAGACGGACGAATGTTTTGAGACGGAGGTCACGCGGCGCGACAACCCCTTCCGCGCCTATCTCACCATCATCGAGGGTTGCGACAAGGCGTGCGCTTACTGCGTGGTGCCGATGACTCGCGGTCCCGAGCGGAGTCGCCCGAGCGATGCGATCCTGGCTGAGGCCCGGCGACTGGTGGACGAGGGCTATACGGAAATCCAGCTTCTCGGCCAGACGGTGAATTCTTATCGCGATTCCTCTCCGGCGCGCCTCTCCTTCCCGGAGCTGCTGCTTCGCGTGGGAGCAATACCGGGATTGCGGCGGCTTCGCTTCACCACTTCGCACCCGAGCGATTTCACGCCCGAAATCGTTCGCGCCGTCGAGAGCCTCCCCACCCTCTGCGACCACATTCACCTGCCCGTGCAATGCGGCTCCAACCGCGTGCTCGCGCGCATGAAGCGCACGTATACGCGCGAAGAGTATCTCGAAAAAATCAGTTGCATTCGCGGCGCAAAACGCGCGATGAGTGTTTCCACGGACGTGATCGTCGGCTTTTGTGGAGAAACAGAAGAGGATTTCAGCGGCACTCTCAGCCTGCTGGACGAAGTGGAATACGACCAGATCTTTTCCTTCAAGTATTCGCCCCGTCCCGGGACCACGGCAGGAAAGTTGGAGGATTCCGTCCCTGAAGAGGAGAAAGGGCGGCGCCTTACCATCCTTCAGGAACGCCAGCGGCAGATTCAATTGCGCAAGAACCAGGCGCTCGCCGGCCGGGAGTTCGAAGTGCTTGTGGAGGCGTTTCAGCCGCGCCTGGGACAATCCGTGGGACGGACAACGTCGAATCGCGTGATCAATTTTCCGGGCGAGCCGGACTGGGTTGGCCGGTACATGAACGTGCGGGTCATCTCAGCCGGGCCGAACAGCCTGGTGGGAGTGCGGACCGAGCCGGGGTTGGAGCGGCGCTCCACGAACGCCGAATAGCGGCAAGAGGCCTCCACTCGGGAAATAATGGAGCGCATTGTTTATCGCTGTCGACTTATTGGCAGACCGCAGCGGTAGTAGATGAGAAGGTGTGAAAAAATTAGAAGACAAGCCAAAAAGCCTCACGCAGAGGCGCAAAGCCGAAAAACAAGTTGAAAGTCAAAAGTTAAAAGACTTCTCCTTATAAACTTTCGACTCTCGACTTTAAACTTTCAACTTGCTTTGGCGCCTTTGCGAGAGGCCGTTAATTTTTTCACAGCTTCTGAGGGGTTAACGCGGGGGCGCGAAGGAGGACCCGATGGAAGTCGAAATGAAAATCCGGGGGCTGATGATGGACCCGGTCACAAATATGCCGATTGTGATTCTCCGGGATGCGGGAGGGTCCAGCGTGCTGCCGATCTGGGTGGGGATTTATGAGGCAAACGCCATCGCCCTGGAAATCGAAAAGGTTTCCACGCCCCGGCCCATGACCCACGATCTCATCCGCAACCTCCTGCTGGGTCTCGATACTCACGTTCACAAAGTAGTGGTGAATGACCTTCGGGACGACACTTTCTACGCCCTCATCTGGCTTGAAAGGGCAGGCCAGGTGATGTCCATTGACTCGCGCCCAAGTGACGCTTTGGCGCTGGCGCTGCGTGTCGATTGCCCCATCTACGTCGAAGAGGATGTGTTGAAAAGCTCCAAGGTTGCCGGAGCGACCTCCGACAAAGTGAACAATGAAGAACTCAGCAAATGGCTCGAGAGCCTTAACGACGACGATATAGGACGCTACAAAATGTAAGGGCCCGTACGGCCGGGTTGGAATCTATTTCTTTACCAGGCGCTGTATCACGACAAAGGAGTCGCAAATTCAGCAGCCTGTCAACGCGAGCAAAGTACCGAGATTCTTCCGCTTCTTGTTTTTCTGCCCGGAGCACTGATTGGCCACTGTCATCGCAATTGCAAACCAGAAGGGCGGCGTGGGCAAGACGACAACAGCGGTTAACCTCGCTGCCGCCTTTGCTTTGAAAAAGAAGCGCACCCTCCTCATCGATCTCGATCCGCAGGCCAACTCCACGCTCACCTTCTTCCCGCTCGACGGGATCACGCACACCATTTACGACGTTCTGGCCGACCACCAGATCGACCTGGCTGGTGTTGTCAAGCCGACCAAAACACCCAACCTGTGCCTTGCGCCCGCCAAGATTTCGCTCGCCAAGCTGGAGGCAATGCTGGTGGGCCAGTTTGACGCTCCCTACCGCCTCAAGGATGCTCTTGCCCCGTGCCGCGATAGCTTTGACATGATCCTGATTGATACCCCGCCCACGCTC
>JASHTR010000622.1 GCA_030040455.1 Terriglobia bacterium
GGTCGGAGATGTCGAATTCTTTGGTTCCCGGCACTAACGTAATGCCGTGCGCGGTGTTAAACTGCGTAGGTTCATCGCCTTTGCCGCCGAAAGCCAGGTCGTTCCACACGGCGTCGACCGGGTTGGCCTGAATGATCCGTGCCGTCAATACGTAGTCAAGGTTGCAGTAGCCGGTGGTGATGTAATAGAGGCCGTCAAGATAGGCGACGGCGGTAGGCGCAAAGTTTCCTCCCGCCAGAAAGTAGTCGTGGACTTCCGGAACCTCAAAGGTGTCGCTGATGGTGGGTGCGTTCAGCGTATCCACGAGCTTGCCATCGAGCGTGGTGGTAAAAATCTTTCCGGCATTATTCGCCGGAAACACCAGGTAGGGAGTGCCGTCCTTCGAGTTGTACCATATAGTGGTATCGTGCAGGTTTGTGTTCTTCATCGGCTCGGCCGTAGGCAAAATCTTGATCCGGCGCAGGTCCGGGCTGATGCGGAGAATCCCCACGCCGGGAAGCGCGAAGTAGGTCTCGCCCTGGCCGGGCCGCCGGTCGACAGCGAAGCCTCCATGCGCGTTAATCAAGACGTTTCGGGCAGCCTCCGGGAGAGCCGCTGACGTATACAACACCTTAAATTTCATCTTCCCCTCTCCGCTGATGCCGGGCACGGGACCTGGCGTCGTCTCTGCCTGCACCACCGGCACCTGCTTCATCATCTCCTCGTAAAGCCGCGCGTCATGCGCCCAGGCAGGCGCAAGGCAGATGCCTGCCACCACTCCAACCAGCATGAGATTCGCGAGTCGTCGCATAGCACTCCTTTTAGTTCCAGAGTCATTTTGCTCGCCAGCATACCATAAACCCATTCGCCTTGGACAATTGCTAAGATAGAGGAGGAAGCGCGAAGGAGCCTATTCAGCGAGAGTTCAGAGCCCCGGAGGCCTGCTGGCAGCGGGGCCTTCCCGCCTCCAAAAGTTTTTCTTTGGGGTGGCATTCATCCTGGCAGGACAATACGCTCGCCACGGCGACCAATTCATAATTCTGAATACTGATAAACACACTTCATCCATAATGGCGAAATTCAGGGTTTCAGTTGTTCGATATCTTAACACCGCGCCACTCGTCTGGGGAATGCTACATGGCCGGGAGCAGGGCCGGTTTGAGATGGAATTTACTCTCCCTGCCCGTTGCGCGGACGATCTGCGCGCGGGCAAAGTAGATGCCGGCATTATCCCTTCGATCGAATATCAGCGCATTGAGGGCCTCGAAATCATTCCGAATATATCGATTGCATCGAAAGATCGCGTCAAGAGCGTGGTCGTGGTCGCCAAAAAGCACCTTGAAGAGGTGCGAACCGTTGCCATGGACAACTCTTCACGCACCTCGGTGGCGCTCGCCACAATCCTGCTCCGCAAGTTCTACAAGCAGGATTTTATCGCAATTCCTGCGGACCCGGACCCGGCGGCCATGCTCCGCCGCGCGGATGCAGCGCTTGTCATTGGAGATCCCGCGCTCACGCTGAGCGATAGCAGCCCTGGTCTCTATACCTACGACCTTGCGGCCCTATGGAAAAAATTCACCGGGCTGCCCTTTGTTTTTGCTTTTTGGGCCGGGCATCGTGATGCAGAGCTTGGGAGACTCAGCGCCGCATTCGCTGCTTCACGGGATTACGGTGTGGCCCACACGGTGGATATTGCGCTGGAATACGCGCCTCGCCTCGGCCTGAGCGCTGAGGAGATTAAAATTTACCTGACCCAGAACATCGACTATACTTTGGACGAGGATAACCTCAACGGTTTGCGACTCTTCTTCCGGCTCGCGCGCGAGCTGGAACTGGTTGGTGGGCAAAGAGAGATAGCATTTGCCGCGCCGGGCGCGCTCGGAGCGAAGGACTGAAGCAATGGAACGACGAACCCATTCTCAGGCGGTGGAGATGCTCCGCTCGGATGACCTCATCGGCCTCGGCATGGAGGCCGACGCGATCCGCAGCCGGCTACATCCCGGCAATGTGATCACCTATCAAATTGACCGCAACATCAACTACACCAACATCTGCACGGAATATTGCTCCTTTTGCGCGTTCTACCGTCCTGTCGGCTCGCCCGAAGGTTACGTGCAGCCGCTCGAATCGATTTTTCAGAAAATCGACGAAACCCTGGCGCTGGGGGGTACAGGAATCCTGATGCAAGGCGGTCTCCACCCCGGCCTGAAAATGGACTACTATGCCGGCCTTCTGACCCGCATCAAAACGCGCTATCCGAAGCTCCACTTGCATTGCCTTTCGGCCCCGGAGATCCTGAACCTTGCGGAAATTTGTGGTATGACGGTGCGAGACGTGATCGCCCGACTGAAGGATGCGGGCCTCGACTCGATTCCCGGCGCCGGAGCCGAGATTCTCGACGATGACGTCCGTCGCCGCATCGCGCGGCTGAAATGCAGCACCGCCGAATGGCTCATGGTCCATCGCACCGCGCATCAACTGGGCCTCCGCACCACGGCAACCATGATGTTCGGCGTCGGTGAAACGCTGGAGCAGCGCGTCAACCATCTCGAGCGCCTGCGGCAATTACAGGATGAAACCGGAGGTTTTACGGCTTTCATTCCCTGGTTTTTCCAGCGCGAGAACACTTCCCTCGGCCGGTTCGTCAAAGAAGAGGCCACCGCGGTGGACTACCTCAAGACACTCGCTGTCTCGCGCATCTATCTGGATAATATTCTCCATGTCCAATCCTCATGGCTTACTCCTGGCCACAAGATTTGCCAGATTGCGCTGCGTTTTGGCGGCAACGACGTCGGCAGTATCTTGATCGAGGAGAACGTCGTGAACGCCGCCGGGTGTCGGAACACCTCCACGGAAGAAGAACTTCAACGCCTCATTTCCAGCGCGGGCTTCCGGCCCGTAAAGCGCGATACCCTCTATCGGCTTTATTATTTGAACTGATACCAAATGACCGAGCTCCGATGGAACCCTACGGCGTCCGAATGGATTTCCACCGCCACGGAGCGACAGAATCGGCCGTTAATGCCCACGGGCGGATGCCCTTTTTGTCCCGGGTCGGGACGCGTGCCCAATCGTTACGACGTCCTGATTTATCCGAACGATTTCCCGGCTTTTTCATCGTCCCCACCCTTTCCCGCCATCGAAAACGATCGCCTCTATCGCGTGCGGAAGTCTTATGGCAAATGCGACGTGGTGCTCTATCATTCGGACCATCACCTTTCCGTACCGGTGCTTCCGGTGCCGCACCTCACGCTTCTGGTCAGGCTGTGGAAGAGCAGGCTGGGCGAGCTTCGGCGCATGAAAGGCATTCGTTACGTGCTGATCTTTGAGAACAAGGGCGCGGTGATCGGCGTCACCATGCCGCATCCCCACGGGCAAATCTATGCGCTTCCCTTCGTCCCTCCCCGAGTGGAAAAGGAGCTCGCGGCCGCGCGAGCCTATCTGCGAAAGCATCGCCGGTGCCTTTACTGCGAAATTCTCAAAAAAGAACGTGATGACGGCCGCCGCATCGTCGCTGAAAACATGGCTTTCACAGCTTTCATCCCCTTTTATGCACGCTGGCCTTTTGAGGTTCACATCTTCGCGCGCCGTCATCTGGAGACGCTCGAGGCGTTTCGCCCTTCCGAGGAGAAAGCTCTTGCCGCCATCCTGAAATGGGTGACCTCGAAATACGACCATCTTTACGGCTTTTCGTTCCCTTACATGATGGCGTTGCATCAGGCGCCCGTCCGGGGCAGGCATCCGTACTATCATTTTCACATCGAGTTCTATCCGCCTTACCGGAGCAAGGACAAATTGAAGTATATGGCCAGCGTAGAGACCGGCGGCGGAGCGTTCCTGAACGATTCGCTGGCGGAGGAAAAGGCGGCGGAATTGCGGAGCGCTGAGCCTCGGAGCGCGCCATAAAAAGTGCCCTCTGTGGCGAAATGCCGGGTCGGAATGCACATTAACGAAAATTTCCGAAAAGTCTTTGGCGGCGAGCCGGAAGTCATCGCGCGCGCGCCAGGGCGCGTGAACCTGATTGGCGAGCATACGGACTACAACGGCGGGTTCGTCCTCCCGGCTGCGATCGATCGCTACGTCTGGTACGCAGGTCGCCAGCGCGCGGATCGGCGGGTTCGCGCCCATTCAGCCGATTTTCATGAAACCGTGGAATTTGATCTGGACGACCGTGAGAGGGATTCCCGCCATTCCTGGAGCAACTATCTCCGCGGCGTCTCGCAATTCCTCCAGGCGGAGGGCATTCGGCTGCCGGGCGTCGATCTGGCCTTGGGCGGAAACGTGCCCCGCGAGGCGGGCCTGAGTTCTTCCGCCGCGGTTGAGGTTGGGTGCGCCGCTTTCTGGCACAAGCTCGCCGGCGTGACTCCGGATCCTGTGGCCCTGGTGAAGCTCGCGCAGCGGGCTGAAAATGACTTTGTTGGCGTCCCCTGCGGAATCATGGACCAGTTCGTCTCCGCGCTGGGCCGCAAAGGACACGCGCTGTTCCTTGATTGCCGCGCCTTGAGCTACCGGCACGTGCCGTTGCCACCGGCTGTTAAGATCGTGGTGTGTAATTCCGGTGTGAAGCGCGCGCTCGCACAGTCAGAATACGAAGTCCGCGCCGCACAGTGCCGCGAGACGGTCAGCCGCCTTCGCGCGGAAGGGTGCGTCATCCAATCCCTGCGTGACGTTAAGAGGGAAGACCTTGAAGGAAGCCAAAGCGCGCTGA
>JASHTR010000623.1 GCA_030040455.1 Terriglobia bacterium
CCTCTCCACGTAGCTGTGGAGATGCAGGGAACTGAGCCGGCAAAAGTTCGGGTGGTCCTGCTGGACAACCGTCACCGGCTGATTGGGGAAGCAACGGCAATAACCTCTTCGGAGCATGACGGAGTGATTCACGCGACAGTGCCCGTGGGGAATTACACCACGAACATGGGTTGGGTGCGTGTTGCGTTGCTTGAAGCCCACCAAGAGAGCGAGGTCAAGATCGATCAGGATGAAACGCGAGTTGATTTCGTCAGCCTCAATCGGAATTTCGGCGCTTATGAACTGATCCTGCCATGGTATGGCCCGCCTTCTTATGAGCCTTGGGACTCGACGCTACAGTCGCAATTCCGTAAGATCGGTGTAACGGTGGTGGAGCATCCGAGGGATAACTTCAAGCTCATTTCGCAAGTGCACGCTCCGGGGTTCGGTGTTTATTGGTACCGGCGCAAGCCTTATATTGAACAAAAGGATGAATACCTGAAAACGCACGACACGAAGTATCTCATCCGCGAGCCGGACCTCTCGAGTCACCAGTGGCTGGACAAGTTGCGTGGAATCGTTATCGACTCGATGAAGAAAGACGAGCCCTATCACCCTCTTGCTTACTATTTGGCTGACGAGTCTTCATTGACCTCATATGGCGACCCACTGGACTTCTCGTGGTCAAAACCTACGTTGATGGCCTTTCGAAGATGGCTTCAGGGCCAGTATTCAGACCTTGGTGCATTAAACAAGGAATGGGAGACGAACTACAAGACCTGGGATGATGTGATGCCGCTCACCACCTCCGAGGCTCAAGCCAAGGGCGACTATGCAGGATGGATGGACCATCGGACGTTCATGGAACAGGCATTTGCACGCGCTATTCGAGTCGCGGCCGACACGGTAAAGGCGGAAGATCCCGGCGGCCTGCCGAGTATTTCCGGTACTCAGTCGCCCGGGCCGTCCAATGCGGTCAATTGGTACTTGCTCGATCATGTTGTCGGCTACTTGCAGCCCTACTCGAACGACGATCAGGACGATCTGCACCGATCGATTCACGGGGGCCAGATCATGACGGGTTTCACAGGCTACGGAAGCGCGGGTGTGGAATTGCACCATCAGCTTTGGCACCGCTTGCTGGAAGGGCAGATCGGCGCTTCGCTGTTCTGGCAATATACAGCGCTGAATGCCGACTTAACTCTGACCCAGCAGGGACGCGACCTTAGTTCTTTGACAAACGAATTCCGCAACGAAGGGCTGGCGCTGCTACTCCGGGGAGCAAAGCGGCAGAATTGCGGGATTGCCGTTCACTACTCCCTGCTCAGCGTCCGGAGCCACTGGATTACCGACGGGCATATTGCCCCTCACAAGGTGACGGAGGGCGATCGCACCTCCAGCAATCTTCAGCGTTTCCATCAGAACCGAACCAACTGGCTTCAGGCGTTGCGGGACGCCGGTTACCAGTACGACTTCCTGACCACGGAGCAGATCGACAAGGGCAATCTATCGAATTATAAAGTCCTGATTCTGCCGGATTCGATTTCGCTTTCGAAGCTGGAAGTTGCTGCGATCCGGGACTTCGTTGAGAAAGGCGGTCTGCTGATTTCCGATGGAGAGATAGGGTTGATGGACGGCCACGCTCGCTGGCAGAAGGAAGGACTGCTGGACAACGTGCTCGGGGTCCAGCAGGAAGGCATGCACGCAGAGACAGAGGAGAAGAAGCCGGTCACCCTGCATGTGGCGTGGGACGACGAAGAAATCAACCCCGCCGTTATTCCGGCAGAGCCGAACCTGAAGGTTACTACCGGCCGGGCTGCGGCCAGTGAGGGAAGCACTCCTTTCTTGATCGAAAACTCTTTCGGCGCGGGCCGCGCGATTACATTGAATTTCTGGCTCAGCAGTTACGGAACGCTGCGGACGGCAGGAACAAACGGTCCCATCCTGAAGTTGCTTGAACATTACCTTGGCCGGGACGGAGTAAAGCCGGTTGCGGATGTCCGTAGGGCCAACGGCCAGCAAATCGGATGCTCGGAGATCGTTGGTTACGAGAAAGGTGAAGTTCGTTACCTGGCGATTCTTCCTGGAGTAGGGTGCCAGGATGCAGGGCCGGTAACGGTCCGGTTTCCATCCGCGCTCTATGTTTATAACCTCAGAGAACACCACTTCCTTGGCGACGTTTCGTTAGTGAACGGCACGCTCGTGGATGGCGCACCTCTTTTTCTGGCTCTCTCGCCGGAACCCATCGGCAAGCTCCGTCTCAGTGTGGTTGGGTCCGCGAACAGCAAACTGCAGGTTAAGCCAGGAAGCTCTGCTGCATTCGAAGTTCGTCTTTCCATGCCTTACGAGCACGGCAATTTTCCGGAGGCAGTCCATATCGATGTCCGCAATCCGGGCGGCAAGACACTCGGCTATTACGGCAAAAACCTTTCACTCAAAAATGGCGTCGCACGTTTCAGCGTAAACTTGGCCTTGAACGACCTTCCTGGCCAATGGACGGTCCTCGCCAGAGAACCCTATACGCACCAGATGGCTACTGCCACTTTTACCGTTCGACGGCCAAGCATGTAATGCTTTCGATGACCGAGAAGCGTGCATGACTATGCCAGTACCGTTGGGTTCTGCGACTGCGATTATCCGGGTACGCGACCTCACCGTGGTGATGCTCTTAATGCTGGGCTAAGATAGCCTGAGGCGGGTCCGACAAATTTTTGAGCAGGAGGGAATAGTGATGAGGAAATCCGATCATTGGCAATGGACGCGACGGAGTTTCTTGGGTGTCATGCCGGGGGTGCTAGCCGGGAATGTTTTGGCGGAGGGATCTGGACGTCAGGTGCCAGCAGCAATGGCTGCCGACCAACCGGCCGTGGGCGTTCCGGAAGAACCGAAGTGGGAATCCCAGCTCAGTATCACAGTCGGACCCCAGAAGGCCGAACTGGTGGGAGCAGATGAGAAAGTGATCCAGGCCGGAGTGGATTACATTGCGGGATGGGGCGGCGGCACGGTGCATATCCTCCCGGGAACCTACCGGCTGCGAAACTCCGTTTCGCTACGGTCTGGTGTGCGGATTCTTGGGAGTGGCCAGGATTCGGTCCTGATAAAGGAGCCGGAGGTCAAGACCAAACTGGCAGAGGACTCAGACTCCTGGCAGAGTGAAGTTGTGCTCGCCGATCCAAACGGCTTTCGAGTGGGTGACGGAGTATGTCTCCAGGTGATCGGCGAATGGCACAAGGGCGACTACTTCATCCAGCGTTCGTTGGTCGCGCGCAACGGGAACCGGTTCAAATTAGACCGTCCACTGGCTGACGACGACTTCACCGTCGAAGGCAAGGCCACCATCGCTACCCTGTTTCCGCTTTTCAATGTAGATGGGGTCTCAGACGTGCGCATTGAGAATATCGCCTTGGACGGGAATAGGGCAAATCAGGAATCTCTCTATCACAACTGGGGAAACATTCTGGGAGGGATCTGGTTGAACAAAAGCAACCGCGTTCAAAT
>JASHTR010000624.1 GCA_030040455.1 Terriglobia bacterium
ATGGCGGATGATGTGGGTCACCCTAACTTCCGCGTGCTCTTCGATACCTCTCACGCTCACACCTGCGCGGCCGTCGGCGCGCGCCAGCCCGGGCGGAAAGAAACGTTGCCCGGCGGCGCTCTCGAGCTCCTCACCCGCCTGCGGGGCAAGATCGGCCACATTCATCTTATTGATTCGGACGGCACGCTTCACAACAACGAAACCAGCATCCACGCGCCGTTTGGGCAGGGAGTCCTGGACTTCGACAAGCTGCTTCCTGAAGTGCTTCGCTGCGGATGCCCTTCAAACTGGTGGACCATCGATCTCTGCTTCTGGCCCAACGCGTGGGAAGTGACCGCCGAAGCCAAGAAGTTTCTCGAAGGCAAGGCCCAAAAATACGGAGCGAAAGGAGCTTAGATGGCCAAGCTGCTGAATATCGGCATGGTGGGGCACGGCTTTATGGGCCGCGCTCATTCAAACGCCTACCTTCGCGTCAACCAGTTCTTCGATGTAGGCTACCAGCCAGTGCTCAAGGCTGTGGCAGGACGCGACAAGGACAGCACGGAGGCGTTTGCGCGCCACTGGGGCTGGGAGCGTGCGGAGACAGACTGGCGAAGGCTGGTGGAGGCTTCGGAGATCGACGCCATCGATATCTGCTCGCCCAACAATACGCACTGCGAGATCGCCCTGGCGGCCGCCGCTGCTGGCAAAATGATTTTATGCGAGAAGCCGCTGGCCATGAACCTGGACGAAGGACGCCGGATGACTGCGGCCGTCGAGGGGAGCGGTAAGCCGAACATGGTTTGGTTCAACTACCGCCGCGTGCCCGCCATTAGCCTGGCGAAGCAGATCATTGAGGAGGGAAGGCTAGGCAAGATCTTCCATTATCGCGCGACGTATCTTCAGGATTGGACTATTTCCCCCAAAGTCCCTGTGGGCGGCACCGCAACCTGGCGGTTGGATAAGGAAGTTGCCGGCGCGGGTGTTTCCGGCGATCTCTCCACTCATAATATCGACACGGCAATTTGGCTGAATGGGCCGGTCACGCGCGTCTGCGGCATGACGGAAATCTTTATCAAGGATCGCCGGCGTCCCGATGGCAGCCCGGCGCGAGTGGAAATTGACGATGTTTGCACCTTTTTGGCGCGCTTCTCGAACGGCTCGAACGGTACCTTCGAGGCCACGCGCTATGCGCGAGGGCGGAAGAACAAAAACAGCTTCGAGGTGAACGGCGAAAAGGGGTCCCTCTACTTCGACCTTGAGGATATGCACCAACTCCAATATTTCGCCCACGAAGACCCGCCCCACCTGCAAGGCTGGCGCACGATCTTCGTGACCGGAGCCGAGCACCCTTATATGGCAAACTGGTGGGTTCCCGGCTGCGTCATCGGTTACGAACACACTTTCATTAACGCCCTGGCGGATTTTCTGAAGTCGCTTGAAAAGGGGGAGCGGGCGTGGCCGGATTTTCGCGATGCGCTGGAGACGCAGGCAGTGGCGGAAGCGGTGCTTGAGAGCGCCCGCTCGGAAAGTTGGGTATCGCCCGGCCAAGTGTAGCCACGACGCCCGCATCCATCCCGCCTGTGGCTCCCCTCAAGGAAGAGACTATGGGGCGCCTTGCTAACAGGGACACCGGTGCTACAGCGGTGTGCGTCCGGAGGGTTGGCTCATTCTTCCCTCGTCACATCTTCTGCGATCCAGAGCTTGCCGGGCTCAAGACCTGAGCGCGTTGCAAGCTCGCAGGCAAGCAGTTGGAGATGCAGCATGTCTTCGAGCGTCCCGAGCCCTGCTTTTGTGGTTTCCACGCGAATGATCCGTAGGTTTGTGGCCTCCTCTACCGCCAGGTCGGTGAAAAGCAGCACTCGCCCGCCTCGGGCTCGGATGTCTTCAGCAAGCTTCACCAATAGGCCGGGGATGAGAGCGGGTTTTTTCGAGAGGTCGTTCTTGCGCGCGAAGAGGACGTAGCGGTGAGCGGTGTTGATGATCTCGATCGGCCCATGCCGGAATTGCGCCGCGCTTGTGGCCTCAGCCGCTATTCGCGCCACTTCCTTGAGCGTCAGAGCGCCTTGGTACGCCGTGGAAAGGTCAGGTCCTCGGGACATCAGAACCGTGAAGGTCGGGTGATCGAAGAACTCGACCGTGGGCGGAATCAACTCATCCTGCCGGTCGAGAATCTTCTCTTGCGCTTCGATAAGCTGGAGCAGCCCATGGGTAAGCTGGCGGCGATCCTGCCGGGCGATGGCGAAGGCCAGATAGAGCAGAACGGCCACGCTGCACATATAGGTCTTGGTGCTCACGGCGGATTGCCGTCCTGCCATCATCGGCAGCAGCAGGCTGGCCCTTCGCGCGAGCGTGCTGGCTTCGACGTTGACGACGGCCAGCACGCTCTGTCGCCGTGGGAGGGCATCGAGCAGCCGCGTCACTTCGATCGTTTCGCCGGACTGTGATATCACCACCAGGAGCGTGTCGGACCCGAGAAATTTCATGTGATGATGGAGAAGCTCGGCGGTTTCCCAGGTTAACGCGCGGATGCCGTGCGCCGTCAAGTAAGCTTGCGCCGGATAGGCTGCATAGAGCGAGGAACCCATGCCCGTAAAGATGACGATCGGCGGCTGGCGGTTCCTGAGTTTTCGAAGCGGAGGAATC
>JASHTR010000625.1 GCA_030040455.1 Terriglobia bacterium
CCCTACGGCCTTTCGATCGGTGCTTCCGGAGCCATCATGGGGCTGATCGGCATCCTGATTGGCGCGAGCTACCACCTGGGATCAATGGGAAAAGAGCTGCGCCGCCAACTCTGGCGATGGGTGATCTACATTGTCATCTTCAGCCTGCTTCCCATGTTCTCCATTGATAACGCCGCGCACGCCGGAGGATTTCTTTCCGGGCTGCTGCTGGGCTACATTATTTCCACCGGCGAGCCCCGGACGCGAGCGAGCGAAACACTGTGGAATACGCTGGCGATCATCGCCGTCATTGTTATTGCCGGATCGTTCGCCTTGATGGCGCTGCATTTGGCGCATCCTTTGGGGTAGGTCGGGAATCACATCTGTGGCGGCCGATGAGGCCGGTTCCGCTACAGATCACCCATGAACCCATCAGACCCCATAAACGCCAAGCCCCCACGCTGGTGGGAAATGCTCCCCGACATCTGGGAGTTCCTGAAGCCTCGCCGCATTCACCTCGCCCTCGGTTTCCTGCTGATGGCCGTGAACCGTGTCGCCGGCTTCGTGCTGCCTCTTTCTTCCAAGTACCTGTTCGATAACGTTTTCCTGCGCCACCAAATCTCCATGCTCATGCCGATTGTGCTTGCCGTGATTGCGGCGACGGCGGCGCAAGGCGCAAGCTCTTTCGGCCTTACCCAGATCCTCTCCAAGGAAGCTCAGCGGCTCATTACCGAGCTGCGGGTGCGCGTGCAGTCTCACGTGGCGCGGCTCCCGGTTTCCTACTACGACTCCAACAAGACGGGAACGCTGGTTGCGCGAATCATGACCGACGTTGAAGGTCTCCGCAATCTGCTGGGAACCGGACTCGTGCAATTCGCGGGCGGGATCATGACCTCCTGTCTCGCGCTGGTTCTGCTCCTCAAAATCAATGTGATGATGACGGCGGTAGCCCTGGGAATCCTCCTGACTTTCAGCCTGACGCTGAACAAAGCGTTTGGCGTGATCCGGCCCATCTTCCGCGAGCGGAGAAAGATCAATGCTGAAGTTACCGGCCGCCTCACGGAATCCCTCGGCGGCGTCCGGGTGGTGAAGGGCTATCACGCCGAAGAGCGTGAAGGAAAGGTGTTTTTCGAGGGAGTGCAGCGGCTGCTTGAAAATGTGATTCGAACGCTTAACGCAACTTCCTTCATGAGTCTTTCCTCGACCGTTTTACTGGGTCTGGTCAGCGCGCTGATAATGTATCTCGGCGCAGGCCAGATTTTAGGCCATCACATGACGCCGGGCACATTTGTCACTTACACGATATTGTTGGGAATGCTGGTTGCGCCCGTCGTGCAGATTGTTGGCATTGGCACCCAACTCAGTGAGGCAATGGCGGGGCTCGAGCGCACGCGGGAGGTGCTGGCCGAGCGCCCGGAGGATGACGACCCGAAAAGAACCGTCCGCCTCGACCCGCTTCGCGGCGAGGTCCGCTTTAACCGAGTTTCTTTTGCCTACAAGGGTGGTAAACCGGTGCTCGAAGCGGTCAGCTTTGAAGCGGCTCCGGGAACCGTCACGGCGCTCGTGGGCCCTTCCGGCTCCGGCAAGTCAACTCTGATTGGGTTAGTGTGCGCGTTTTATGTCCCGGTTTCCGGTTGGATTGAAGTGGATGGCGTCGATTTACGCACGGCTCGCCTGGATTCTTACCGCACGCAGCTCGGCGTCGTGCTTCAGGAATCGTTTCTTTTCGACGGCACCATCCGTGAAAACATCGCCTTCTCGCGCCCGGATGCCACGGAGGAGGAAATCCTGCGCGCCTGCCGCATTGCCCGCGTGGACGAATTCGCGGAGCGGTTCGAGCAAGGCTATGAAACCATTGTGGGCGAGCGCGGGGTAAAACTTTCCGGCGGCCAGCGGCAGCGGGTTTCGATCGCGCGCGCCATTCTGGCAAACCCTCGTATTCTGATCCTGGATGAGGCAACCTCCAGTCTCGATTCTGAGTCCGAAAGTCAGATCCAGGAAGGCCTTTCTTACCTCATGCGGGGCAGAACTACTTTTGTGATCGCCCACCGACTCTCGACCATCCGCAAAGCCGACCAGATCCTGGTGATTGAGGATGGCCGGATCATTGAGCGCGGCACGCACGCCTCGCTCTACGCCGAGGGTGGGCGCTATTTCGATCTCTACACGCGCCAGCACGGCGTGGAATCTGATCTTTTCCTCGCGCCCGGCGAAGGAGATTCCGAGCAACCCGCAGCCGCGCCCCAGCCTGCCCTGGCACCCGGCAGCGAGGTCGAGCAAGACGATCCGCTTCAGTTCGTCCGTGGGCGTGAGCCATAGGAAGACAGCTCTCAGCAATTAGCCGTCAGCGATCGGCCGGATTTTCAGATTGCTTAGGGGAAGCAGGCGTTATAGAATCGCCCGCATGAAAAACATAAAAATCTCACTTTGTCTGCTCAGTCTATTTTGCCTGGCCGCGGCGATGGCTTGGCCGCAAGGGATGGGCTCGATTGAGCGTCTCGATCCCGCCATAAACCAGATCGTGCCCGCCAACGCGAAGCTCGAGCGGGTGGCCACCGGCTTCAACTGGACTGAAGGGCCGGTTTGGGCGCGTACCGGTTACCTGCTGTTTGCCGACATCCGCAACAACCGCATCATGCAGTGGGTTCCGGGCGGCACTGCAACCGTTTTCATGCATCCCAGCGGATATCTGGGAGCAACGCCCTATCCGGGTCCGGAATCCGGCTCGAACGGCATGACGCTCGATCCACGCGGACGCCTTTCCGTGGCCGGACATGCGCAGCGCGATGTGTGGCGGCTCGAATCTCTAAACCCGCACGCCGTGAGGACTATCCTTGCGGACAGCTATCAGGGCAAGCGGCTGAACAGCCCCAACGACCTTGTTTACGGGCCGCACGGAGCGCTCTATTTCACAGACCCGCCTTACGGCCTGCCCACGCAGAGCGACCGCGATCCCCTCAAGCAATTGCGCGTGAACGGCGTCTATCGCATCGAGGACGCCGTTTCTCATCGGTCCGGCGCGCCGCCCGATCGAAGCAAGCTCCAGCTTCTCGTTCGAAACCTTCCTCGCCCCAACGGCATCGCGTTCTCTCCGAATTACAAATATCTCTACGTCGATAACTCCGAGCCTCAAAAACTCTGGATGCGCTATCCCGTGAAACCGGATGGAACCCTGGGCCAAGGCCGCATCTTCTATGACGCCACTTCGGACCGTGCGCCGGGGGGGCCCGACGGGATGAAGATCGATGTGAAAGGGAACATTTACAGCGCGGGCCCCGGAGGGTTGTTGATCTTCTCTCCGCAGGGCAAGCACCTGGGAACCATCCACGTTCCGGAAAGAGTCGGCAACTGCGCCTGGGGTGGTCCCGGCTATAGAACGCTTTACATCGCCGCCGACACGAGCATTTATCGCATCCGGCTCAACATTCCGGGCGAGCGGCCGTGAAAAGCGTTTTTGTAGCGGCGAGTTTACCTCGCCGGATGGCGACGTAAAGCCGCCTTTACGTCAAACCGGGGACTTTCCGCCTGGATGGGGCCCTACCGCGAACAGTGAAGAAGAATTGAGATGGCTATCGCCGGTAATTCTTTGCCGGGGGCCG
>JASHTR010000626.1 GCA_030040455.1 Terriglobia bacterium
GGGTCTGAGAAGTGAAGCCTGCTCCGAAAATTCGCCTACTGTCGCCCCCGTGAAAGCAGGCTCCAGGACTCGCCGCCCGGCAAAGTGGATTCCCGCTTGCTCGGGAGTAACTTTGGCGTCATTTTCATGCTTTGCGAGTGTTGCGGAGCGACATGACCACTTCCCGGAGTGACGCGCAACGTGGATTTTCATACAGGCTCTGAGGACCCGCGTAGGAATCGATAATCGCCCCTGCTATAATTGGTTTGGATCGAGGGAAGGGCCTATGACGTCCGTTTCCCGCTCGGCGATGGGCATTGTTTTTCTCATCGGCGCAAGCGCGTTTCTCCCACCTGCACTCTGGGCCCGGCACAAGGAAGACCCCGTCGAGCTGGAAGCGAAAATCGGACGCGAGAAAAACCCGGTAAAAAAAGCAAAGCTCGAAGTGCGCCTGGGTGCCTTAGAGCTTCAGCAGGCAATCGGCGCCTACGATGACCATCAGACCCACCAGGGGGCGAAGCTGCTCCAGCAATTCTCGGGCACGATGGAGGGTTCCTGGGGTGTCCTCGAGGGCAGCGGCCGTAACGCCGTGGCGAAGCCCCAGGGATTCATGGAGCTCGAGATCGCTCTGCGGGAGGACGCCCGAAAGCTTACTGACCTTCGCCAGCGGGTCGAATACTTTTCGCGAGGCCCCGTGGACGGCACGCTGAAGAAGCTCAGCCAGCTACACGCGAAGGTGCTTCTCGCGCTTTTTCCGGGCGCGAAACCTCCGGCGGCCACCAACCCGGAGAAGACCAACATGCAGGCCGGGGTTCCGGCAGGAAAGACAGAGCGACCGTGAAGACGATCTGTGTTGCGCTCATCACGTTGGCTCTGGGGGCAGCGGGTTTCGCCCTCTCGCAAGAAAGGGCCGCGCTTTCTGACGTTGAAGTGGAGAAGCTTCGCGATGCGCAGGAACCGAGCGCGCGGATCAAGGTCTACCTGGAGCTGATGGGCGCCCGATACAGTGCGTTTGAGCAGTTGCGCACCAAGCCGATCGCCTCTCCTGTAAAGACGGGAGAGTTGCTCGGCCATCTTCTTGACCAATACGTCCGCCTTGATGACGAGATGAAAGATTGGATCCAATACCAATACGACCGTGAAGGCGACATGCGCCAGGGGTTGCATGCATTGCTTGATGAGGCGCCCGGCGAGCTCCAGGCGCTGCGTCAGGCCCAGAAATCGCCCGCCGCCTACACCAATGCCTCCGCCTATGCGGACCCGCTGGAGAATGCTATCGCGGATTTACAGGATACCCTCGACGGCGCCACCAAGGCGCTTGCAGGCCAGGAGAAGAAATTAGGCCTCCTCGCGCCCAAAGAACAAGAAAAGGAGACGGCAAGCGCCTCCAAGGCTGCGGTCAAGGAAGAGAAGAAGCGCATCAAGGAGGAAGAAAAACTCCGCAAGAAAGAGGAGGAGCAGCAATCGTCGGATCAGTGATCTCGTCACTTTATGACTCCCTCCGGCTCATCGCCCGTCAATCTTCAGCTTGCGTTTCACTTTGAGGAGCCACTCGGCGCGGAAACGATCTTTGCTCGCGTTTATCGACGTTTGCGTAAAACCGCGCCCGTTCCCCCCTTTCGCGTGGAATACCGCCCGTGGGCGCAGTTGCGAAGCACCATCCAGATTGACCGCAGGGGCGCCCGGGTGGCCATCTCCGACGTTCTGCTGGACATTCCAACCGCTGTCCTTGAAGCTCTCGCTGAGATCCTGATTTGCCGCGCCATCGGAATGCGCCCGTCCCGCGAAGCGCGCGCCTGCTATCTTGCCGGCGTCATGTCCCCGGCAGTGAGCGAGCGGGTCGATCGCGCCCGGCGTGCGCGTGGCTTTAAGCTGATTCGCCCGGCGAAGGGCCGCGCGTTTGATTTAGAGGAGATCTTCAGGAAGTTGAACCAAACCTATTTTCAGGGCGAGTTGAGCGTGAAGCGGATTGGGTGGAGCATTGCCCCTTCGCGAACGGTGCTGGGCCATCATGATGCCGCCCACCAAACCATCACCGTTAGCCGCTCGCTGGACCATCCGCGTGCGCCTCTCCCGCTGTTGGAATTCATCGTCTTTCATGAAATGCTGCACGCCCGGCATCCGGTGGAACGTCATCGTCACCGGCGCATCATCCATTCGCCCGAATTCCGCGCGGCCGAGAGAAAGTTCGCGGGCTATCGAGAAGCGCAGAGATTGCTGAAATCGGGGAAATGGGGAGCATGGCGGGAGGATTGAGATCCTTAAAGCTCCTTGAGGCTCAGTATGATTTTCCCGATCACCTGCTGCGCGTCGCCAAAAACCATTCGCGTGTTGGGACCGAAGAACAACTCGTTTTCAACACCGGAAAAACCGGTCCCTTTGCCGCGCTTGACAACGAGCACCTGCTTG
Organism: Terriglobia bacterium; assembly: GCA_030040455.1. Lineage (GTDB taxonomy): Bacteria > Acidobacteriota > Terriglobia > UBA7540 > UBA7540 > RH2-MAG17b. The sequence goes on from JASHTR010000626.1 coordinate 2,389, forward strand.
GCCTGGTCCACATTGAGGATGGGCATGCCATAGATGGGGCTGCCCTTGTCGGTGCGGGCAGCCGGGTTGACAACGTCGTTGGCTCCGATCACCAGAGCGACGTCCGCATTGGCGAAATCGCCGTTGATTTCTTCCAGGTCGGAAATAAGATCGTAGGGCACGCCGGCTTCCGCCATCAGAACGCTCATGTGGCCCGGCATCCGTCCTGCGACCGGATGAATCGCGAACCTTACTTTCACGGCTTTTTTTCGGAGCATCTGCACCAGCTCCCACAACTTGTGTTGCGCCTGGGCCACCGCAAGCCCATAGCCCGGCACGACAATCACGTTTTCCGAATACGCCATAATGGCCGCCGCGTCCGCCGTGTCAATGGACTTCATGCTTCGCGCCCGCCCGTCCGCGAGCTGGACCGGCAATTTTCTGTCTCCAAAGTCGCTGAACCAGACGTTGCGAATGGTGCGATTCATCGCTTTGGCCATCAGCAACGTTAAAAGGCCGCCCGCTGCGCCCACCACGGTGCCGGCGATAATCATCGCCGCATTCTGGATGACAAATCCCTCAAAGCCTACCGCAAGACCAATGCACGCATTGTAGGTGGAGATGACGACCGGCATATCCGCGCCGCCGATCGGAAGCGTGATCAGGCAACCGAGCGCGAGCGAGGTCAGCAGAAAGAAGCCTACGGTCCAGGAAAGGGAAAGTCCGGCGCCAGAAAATGAGTGGGGAAAAATGCTGCCCATCCCGAGCACGGCTACTGCTGCCAGAAGGATGCCGTTCACAACATGCCTTCCGGTAAACCGCAACGTTCCCATCCAGTCCTGGAGCTTAAGGAACGCCACCAGGCTGCCGCCGAAAGCGACCGTGCCCACCAAAACGCCCAGGACAGCAATGACGGGAAAAGCAAGCGACCCCAGGTAGGCGTGGCCACTGTAGAGCTCGATGGCGCCGACGGCTGCCGCTGCCCCCCCGCCTAACCCGTTATAAATGGCGACCATTTGCGGCATGTCGGTTATCGCCACTTTGCGTCCACTCCACCAGGCAGGAATGGCTCCCACGGCGATCGCGACCACAATCAGGCCGAAACGCTGCCCGGAAACCCCGGCGTTCGCAAGCGTCGGATGAAGCGTATACATACGGGTCGAAAATACGAACGCCGCGGCCACCGCCAGCACCATCCCCACACCCGCCCAGAGGATCCCGCTCCGAGCAGTGCGGGGAGAACTCATGCGTTTGAGGCCCAGAATGAGCAAGAGCGTCGCAATAAAGTAACTGGCCTGTGCACCGAAATTCATCAGCGGATTTTACGACTCCTTTTTGCTTTTGAACATTTCCAACATGCGCTCGGTCACCACGTAGCCGCCCACAACGTTCGAAGCCGCCATGACAACGCCTACGAAACCAATAGCCACCTCAAGTGTCCCCCGCGCCTCCGCCAGCGCGATGATGGTGCCGACCAGAACGATCCCGTGAACGAAATTTGAGCCGGACATCAACGGCGTATGAAGGATGACGGGTACCCGGGAAATAATCTCGTAGCCGGCGAATGCGGCCACCATGAAGATGTAAAGGGCGATAAATCCGTTCAAGGTTTCATTCCTCCTTCAAGGAGCTGGCGCGTGGCTTCATGCCGGATTTTGCCGTCATGTGTAAGGATAGTTTTGCTGATCACCTCATCGCTCCAATCGAGTTCGATGCGCCCCTCTCGAACAAAGAGGCTGAGAAGGCTCGAAACATTCTGGGCGTACATCCGGCTCGCATCTTCCGCCATCATGCTTGGGACATTCAATGGCCCGAGAATGCTTGTATGCCCGTGTTGCACTTCCCGGCCGGGTACGGTGAGCTCGCAATTTCCTCCACTCTCCGCCGCCAGGTCCACAATCACCGAGCCAGGCTTCATGACCTCTACCATCGCTTTCAAAATAATCTTCGGGGCGGGGCGGCCCGGGACGCTGGCGGTTGAGACGACCACATCGGCCTGGCGAACATGCTGCGCCAGCAGCTCCTGTTGCATGAGGCGCTCCTCGGCGGTCAACTCGCGGGCATAGCCTTCCGGTCCTTCCGCGCGAATGTCAGTGGCTACAAACCTTGCTCCGAGCGATTCTACTTCCTCACGGCTGGCAGCCCGGACGTCGTAACCTTCAACCTGCGCCCCGAGGCGGCGCGCCGTGGCGATGGCCTGTAATCCTGCCACGCCGGCGCCAATCACCAGCACTTTAGCAGGCCGGATGGCGCCCGCAGCCGTGGTGAGCATGGGGAAAAAACGCTCGAGCTTTCCAGCAGCCAAAAGGATTGCCTTGTAACCTGCCACCACCGCCTGAGAAGATAACGCGTCAAGGCTTTGGGCGCGGGAAAGTCGCGGAACCAGCTCCATGGCGAAGGTGGTGATTTTTCTTTCGCACAGCAACCGAACTTTTTCAGGATGCCGGCTCGCATACACAAAGCTCACGAGCGTTGCGCCTTCGCGCATCAGGCGGATCTGCTCCGCCTCCGGCAAACCGACCCGAAGCACAATGTCAGCCTGTCCGTAAAGACGGTTCGGGTCATCCACCAAGGTTGCCCAGCTCAGGTACCCGGAGTCCGGCGCTCCGCTTCCGAGCCCTGCTCCCGGTTCAACCCACAGCGCCATGCCCAGCTCCACCAGGCGCTTTGCCGCAGCCGGCCCGATGGCCACGCGCTTCTCCCCAGGCTCTGTTTCCCTGGGGATAGCAACCTGGATGGCCATGAATAAACTCCTCCTTCAGAATCAACCCGACCGATACGCCGGGGTGTCATGCGGAGCCCCTTCGCCGTCGTTCTGATGCTGAACGAAGCAAAAGAATCCCGGTCGTTCGCTTGGAGAGAAGCGAACGGGATCAGCATGACAGCCCTTGCTGATTTTTTCACACCTTCGGAGGCATTACCCTGATTCCACGGGGCCGGGGCGCGGGCAGCCCCTTCCGAAGAGAATCAATCCGCTTTTTGAAAGAGCTCCACGAGCTTGCCAAAGGTTGTGGGCAAATCTTCCGGCAGGACGCGGGTCTCGGCGATCGTAGACATGAAGTTTGTGTCTCCCCCCCAGCGTGGCAGGCAGTGGAGGTGCAGATGATCGGCAACTCCAGCGCCTGCGCATTTGCCCAGGTTCATTCCCACATTATAGCCATCAGCATGATAAGCGACTTTGAGGGCCGTCTCGGCTCGTCGCGCCAGCACCATCATTTCCTTGAGGACGTCATCACCCAGAGCAGAGAGACTGGCAGCATGCGCATAAGGCGCTACGAGGATGTGGCCTGGGGCATAAGGATAGAGGTTCAGAAAAGCAAAGTTATGCTGGGCGCGGCACAGGATGTATTGCTCTCTGTCGCGCGCGGGGCCCTGACGTATCATGTCACAGAACGGGCAATCGTTTCGGCGGGCACCCTCGCTCACGTAGCGAAAACGCCACGGGCTCCAGAGATAATCCATAATCAGAAAATGTCGGTTGAACGTGAGTGGCTTCCCAGTCGCCGCAGGAGGCGCATGTCACCTACCCTCTGGCCGTCAGTCGCCCGTTATGCAGATCCTGTCTCGCCGCTTGCGTCCGGATGAGGCTCCGCGGGCTTGGATGATGGCTCAGTGGATTGGCTCGGCCGGCCATTCACTACATCTTTGAGTTCCTTACTCGGCTTGAAATACGGAATCTTTTTGGCGGGAACCTCGACGCGGGCACCCGTCTTGGGGTTTCTTCCCACGCGGGGCTTGCGCTCGCGGGTGCGAAAGCTGCCAAAACCACGAATTTCAATCTTCTCGCCTGCGCGTAGGGACCGGATAATGCTCTGGAATACAGACTCAACAATCAGCTCAGAGTCTTTGCGACTCATTTCAGCCGCTTGGGAAATCTCCTCAATCAAGTCAGCTTTAGTCATTAGTTCTCCTGGCAGCTTATAGGGTTGATCTTATAAATGCTTGGGAGCACCGGGGAAGGCCGTGGCTTTATATCCGCCGGCATCCCTTCGCGCGCTATGGCGTCCACGCGCGTGCCGGGAAATCCTCCTTACGGATCTACTTTGGCCATCGGCCGGGCCGGAGGAGCGCTCATGGGGGTCGCCGGTGATGCGTTCACGCTGGAGACGGATGCCGAATCCTTTATTTCCGCTTCTTGGTTTAAGCGTTCTGGAGCAGCGCTCCGCTCATCGTGTTTCAAGCTCAGTCCGATCCTTTTCTCCGCAGGGTCAAGCCGCACCACATGAAATTGATACTCGCCTTCTGCTTCGAGGGGCGTTGCGCCACCGGCTGCGTGCGCTTCATCCAACTCCGAGTTATGACAGAGCCCTTCAATGCCGTCTCGCAGCTCAACAAAAGCGCCGAAAGGCGCAATGCGCGCCACTTTGCCGCGCAGCATGCTGCCCACCTGGACGGTGTTGAAGAACTCTTCCCAAATATCCGGCTGGAGCTGCTTGAACCCCAGAGAAATACGTCGCTTGGCAGCATCGAGACTGAGAATCACGCCTTGCACTTTCTGACCCTTTTTTAAAACTTCCGAGGGATGCTTGACGTTCTTATTCCAGGAGAGGTCCGAGACGTGGATCAGGGCATCCACGCCGTCCTCGATTTCCACGAAGGCCCCGAAGTCGGTCAAATTGCGGACTCGGCCTTCCACGGTCATGCCGGTAGAGTAACGCTCGCCCAGCGTCTTCCAAGGATCGGGCAGGGTCTGCTTCAGGCTCAGTGAAATTCGCCGCTGATTTCCGTGAACTTCCAGAACGACGACGTCAACCCGTTCGTCCACTTTAACGATCTTCGAAGGATGCTTAAGCCTGCGGCTCCAGGCCATTTCTGAAACGTGAATCAGCCCTTCAATGCCTGGCTCAAGCTCAACAAAGGCGCCGTAATCCGTGATGCTTACGATGCGGCCCTGGAGGTGCTGGCCGATATGATACCTGGCCGGAACTCCATTCCATGGGTCCGGCGTAAGCTGCTTCAGTCCCAGCGAAATTCTCTCCTTTTCCGGTTCGTACTTCAGGACCTTGACCTTAATCTCCTGCCCGACCTTGACCACCTCCGAGGCGTGCGCGACCCGGCCCCAGGCAAGATCGGTGACGTGCAAAAGGCCATCGAGTCCTCCAAGATCCACAAAGGCCCCGTAGTCCGTAACGTTTTTGACGTGCCCTGCCAGCTCCGCGCCCTCTTTCAATACTTCAAGAAGTCGCGCTTTTTTCTGCACCAGCTCTTCTTCCAGCACAGCCTTGCGGCTCACCACCAGATTGTTTCGGGCCTTATTCAGCTTAATGACCTTACAAACGATCTCCTGCCCGATCAGCGCGTCCAGGTTGCGGAGCGGCCGTAAGTCCGCCTGAGAACCGGGCAGGAAAGCGGGAACGCCCACATCCACCATCAGGCCGCCTTTCGTCCGCTCGGTCACTCGACCGCGAATGTTGATCTGATCCCGGAGTGCATTTTCAATCTCTTCCCAGGCTTTCAGCCGGACGGCCTTCCGATGAGAGACGGTGAAAGTGCCCTCGTTCTCATCGTAGCTTTCAATCTGCACGTCAATGAGGTCCCCCGGACTGACGGTCAGCGAGCCTCCTTCGCTCATGAATTCGCTGGAAGGTATGGACCCTTCGCTCTTCAGGCCGATATCCACGAGAACTTCCTCGCCCGTGACTTTCAGGACTCTACCCTGAATGATCTTGCCTTCGCTGATTTCAGGCACCTCCTGAACCCCCGCGAAAATCTCACTCGTTTCGGCCTCTTTCTCCGGGTTTACCCGCACTTCCGGCATCATGCCTGCACCGTATGAGGCATTCTCGTGCTCCTCAACGGACATTTCTTCTCCTTTCCCGCTTCCTAAAACACTACACTATTGATGACTATTATTCTAGTGTCCGGCCAAAAGCCAAGTCAACGCGGCCGGAAGGTCTTCAAGGAGAATCAGAAAATGTTTTGCTGCGATGAACTGAGGAATTGGATTGACCGGGAGGTTTTCTACCATGGGGCCAAGAACCGGATCAGCGATGGCCGCATTGTGAACGAGATCGAAACCGAGTATTTTATCCGGTCGGCCGCGAGCCGTGGTTACTCCTATGTTGGCATCAACTATTGTCCTTTCTGCGGGCGCGCGCTATCCACTGCCCTGTGGGCCGCGGAGAAGAAAAAATAAGGGCAGGTCTTCCTGTCCCAGTCA
>JASHTR010000627.1 GCA_030040455.1 Terriglobia bacterium
CAAGACCGGCCATGAAGATGTCCCTGTGGATGCCGGTGCCGACAACGTGGAGTCAGGATCAGGCGCGCGGCATAACGAAACGCTGGTGTTCCTGATGGGTGCTCGCAATCTTCCCCGGATTACCCGGCGACTCCTCGCGGAAGGCCGTCATCCCTCGACCCCGGCGGCCGTGATCCGGTGGGGGACAACCCCTGCGCAGGAAGTAGTCACCGGGACACTCGAAGATATTGCCCGGCGCGCGCGCAACGTTCCCCCGCCCACCATTACCGTGGTGGGAGAAGTGGTTCGTCTGCGGGAGCAGCTTCTCTGGTTTGAAAAGTTGCCACTGTTTGGCAAGCGCGTGGTGATCACGCGAATGCGAGAGCAAGCCGCGCTGCTCGGCGATGTGCTGGCCGAACGCGGGGCTCAAACCATAGAGATCCCCGTCATTGAGATTCGAAACCCGGATTCCTGGGAGAGATTGGATAACGCCATTCGCCGCCTGAACGAGTTTGACAACCTGCTCGTGACCTCCGTCAATGGCGTGCGGAATTTTCTGGCGCGACTGAAAGCCTGCGGACGGGACGTCCGTGACCTAAAAGGAATCGAAATCGGAGCCATCGGCCCGGCAACCGCAGCCGAATTCGAGAGAACGGGGATACGCGTGGATTACGTTCCGGAAGAGTACCGCGCCGAAGGCCTGTTGGAAGTCCTCCAAAAACGCGAGCTCGCGGGGAAATCGTTCCTCATCCCGCGCGCCCGCCTGGCGCGCGATCTCGTTCCCCGCGTGCTCCGCGAGCGCGGAGCACGCGTGGAGGTGGTGGAAGCTTACAGCGTGGAGTCGCCGGAATACAAACCGGAAGAGCTTGAAGCGTTGCTCGCTCCTCCGCCCGGCGTCATTACGTTTACCAGCTCTTCCACCGCAAGAAACTTCATCCATCTTCCGATTCCTCCACGCGTGCAGGAAAAACTGGCAGCAGCAAAAGTGGCTTCCATTGGTCCGGTCACGTCAGCTACGCTTCGCGAGCTTGGTCTGAAAGTGGATATTGAGGCTAAGAAGTCGACCGTTCAGGGCTTGGTCGAAGCGATAGAGGCCTATTTTAAGGAGTAGCGTGGGGTTGGCTGCGGTCTGCCGTGCTGCACTACGGAGGATTGCCGATTATAGTGACGACCCTTTCTGCGGCGCTCTGCGAGCGCCGAAAGGCCAGCGCTGGTTGTCACTATCATCGGTAATCCTCAATAATTAAGGTTCCAGATGTCTACCTTGTCCCACGACTGAGGATCCCGCCATAGCTCCCTCAGCTTCTGCCAGTAACGGAGGCGGGCCACGTCGGCATCAACGCCGCTCGGAAAGCCTTGCCCATCTACCTTAAACAACACCGGCGGCTGCTCCGGCAGCTCGGCGCCATAAGGATAATTGCGCGTCAGGTGCAACGCCGCCCAATCCCAGTAAGCTTCACCCAGCCGGGTAGCAACCTCCGGGTGCTGGCCGGTCCACTCCGGATAAGCGTTCAGGAATTCAGCGGGGGGATCAGCTTTAAGCCTCATCATCGGCCGGTTCGTAAGATAGAGGAACAAAACCGTGGGTAGAAGAGCAACAACAATCAAAAAGAATCTGCCCGCCGAAGAGCTTTGGGCTGGCGCCGGCACAACCTGAGGAGCTGCTTGCCTCAATCGCTCCAGGGTCGCTCGTGACAACTCATCCACATGCGCCTGGGCAGACTTCCGTTGCTTGCGGGAAGCTTCTTCGATCTCGCTCTCGAATTCCTTCCGGCCGGCTGATGCGAGTTCCTTGAATAACTGACGGATTTGGCCTTTGGCCTGGTCCAGCGTGGATTCACACAGCGAGCGCAGCGTATCCTGCGCTCCCTTAGTCGCCAGCCTCTCGACCTCTTGCGCGAGGCCTGCCGAGGAGTCTTGGATCTGGCCCCGCACCTCTTTGGCCTTCTCTCCCGCCTTTTTTTCGAGGTCGGCGAGGGCGCCCTCCATTAGTTGTGCCACTCGATGCGGAAAATCGGACGTGGCTTTTTCCAGCGCTTTTTGCTCGAGCGCCTGCGCGTTGGCGCCGAGCTGTTCGCGGAAAACCTCAAGACGGCTGTCAAGCTGCCTTTGAGCGTTTTCAAGTCCTTCGGCTGAAAGCTGGTGCAAGTGCTTGCGGTGCTCGGCCACACCCAGCTCTGCCTGCGTTTCGAGCTTCTGCCGCTCGGCGTCCAGTCGCGCAGAAACCGCATCCGCGTTGAGGGAGATTGCTGCCTGAATTTGCTGTTGTACGTTCTGAGCTGCTTTGCGGACCGCGTTTTCCGCAGCAACGCCGGCGCTTTGATTCAACAAGTCGATCGACGCCTGCTGGAGGTTTTCAAACTGTTGCCGAGCGCTCGTGAGGAGCGCGTTCCCTGAATTTCGAAGCTCAGCGAGCATCCGCTCGCGCGCCTCCTCCGTCTGCCGCTGGAGTTGTCCGGTCGAGCGATCCAGAAGCGCGGAAGCCGATTTTGAAATATCCTCTTCAATCCGCGCGGATGCGTTGCGTTTGAACGTGGCCAGCGTGCCCTCAAGCTGCTCCTGAAACGTTTCCAGGCGGGTTTCCGCTTTGTGGCCAAAGTCCTTTATTCCGGAATCGGCGAGAGCAGCCAGCCGCTTTTCATAATCGGCGCGTAGCGAGCCGTCGAGCTGTTCCCATGAGGCCCGTAACTTTGCCGTTGCTTCCTCGCCCGCAGTTCGTACTGACCGCAAAAGGGTCTCCGCATCGCGCGATGCTGCTTGCCCCTGCTCTTTCATTGAGCCGGCAATCTGCCCGAGCAATTTTTCGGATGCGGCCCTTGCCTCCGCCGTGAAAGCGTTCAGCGAATCCTCGCCGAGCGTAGTAAATCGCTTTTGTGATCTCCCGGCAGCCTCTGCCTCCGCTGCTTCGAGTTGCCGCCGCAGCTGATCGGCCATATCCTCACTGAATTTATGGAACTCTGCCGAGGAACGCGCGAGCAGCTCCTCGGAGATTTTAGGCAGCTCGCGTGCAATCTGTTTTGCGGCCTTCAGTTTGAACACGTGAAGGGTTTTTTGCAGCTTATCCTGGAATTCTGCCAGTAACGCGCCGGAATCATCTCTCAACGGCTGAAGCTCTAAACGCCCTGGCGGAGACGTGAGGGGTGGAGCGTTGCCGGAGGTTGCTGAATTTTGCTTCTGTAATGCCATGAGGTCCTCAATAGGTGGCTGAAAAAACCTTGCGGTGAGTCATTCCAAGGGGCTGAAGGCGGTCCCAAGATTGCGATGGGGAAATTTCAAACCAGCTATCAGTTTTCAGCGCTGAGCCTTCAGCGCGCAGCCTTTACGCCACAACTTTTTCGGCTGATGGCTGGAAGTTGACGGTTGAAAGCTAAAACGCGATTCCTCCCCATCGCGGAGTTTACCCTGCGCTCCTTCGCTGGCGCGGCCGTTTGAAGCGGGGCGCACGGCCTCGGAATGTCAGGCTTCCAGAAGGCTTTTCGGGAGCCTGTTAACAGTCACCTTTTATTAACATCGGCAAAGTGGGCTAAATGATGAGGGGGCAGCGTGCTGCAGTTATTGACGTTCGCAAATTATAGTGACGGCGTTCTCTGTAGCGGCGCTCTATGAGCGTCGCAAAAACGGCGGTCGCAGACCGCCGCTACAGCACTTGTGTCACCATAATTTGCAGGACTCAGTTAGCGAGGAGCAGCGGCAACGTTGGCGGGTGGCACAAGCTCGCCTTTTACTGATCTACTCTTCCAGGGACCAAGGCCAAAGATGCTTTCCCAGGCCAGCTTGGTGGTTTCAAGAAGCCAGGTCTTCGCATAAATTCTCTCGTGCCACCAGCCGCGCGGCTGAAAACTGCCGTCAGCGACACCATCCATCCAAACCCGAATTGGCGGCCTGGCGCGGCGGGTTGCGGCCCGCCAAATGCGCCTCGCCCGGCGGGTATGGTAGTTGGAAGTCACGATAATGACTTCTCGCCAGTCACGGCTTGCGAGGCATTGCCCGATCGCGCCTGCTTCTGTGAGAGTGGAATCTGCCTTGGTTACACAAAAAAGAATCTGATCCGCGGTCAGCGAACCTTCCTGCTTTTCAAAATAGCGATGGGCGACGTCGGGGACACTTTCGCCCCAATACGTTGTGGGAGGAATGCTGATGATTAGCTTGTTCACAACGCCGCGCCGCAGCAACTGCAGCGCACCGGCCGTTCGCGCTCGCATCCCTCGAGCCGAGCCGTTCAACACGACGGCAACCTGCGCGCGCGCGGGTAGAGGGTCTGTCTCAACCAGCAGCTCTCCGCCGTAACGCAGGAGCAGAAGTATCGCCAGCACGACCGCCGCACCGATTCTGACGGTCCATCTCAACTTTGAGCTGCTATCGCCTACCAGCAGATTCCCTCATAGCTGGCTTCCCCGCCCGGCCGTCGGGATTTTTCCAGGTTCACCAGGTCAATAACCTTCTGACCGGCGCGCAGGCGCCCCGCGAGCATCTCCTTCCGAGCCGCGCTCGAGCCGAGAACGACGATCTCCGCTCCTTCAAGCACCTCGGCAAGGTCTTCAGAAAGCAGCGATCCGATGTGTGGAATGACATCTTCAATATATTGTCGATTGGCTCCCGCAAGTTTGGCGAGAGAAACGTTCGGGTCCCAGATTTTGATCTGACAACCTTCACCGAGCAGCCGCTTGACCAACTGCACCTGAGGACTTTCGCGAAGGTCATCCGTGCCCGCCTTGAAGCTCAACCCAAGCAGGCCGATCTTCTTCTTCCCGCTGTGAAGAGCCATCTCCACCGCCCGGTCAATGTGCTCCTGGTTGCTCGCGAGAACAGACTCCATCAACGGCAGGCGCAAATCGAGCTCTTTGGCGCGATAGTTGAGGGCGCGAAGATCCTTCGGAAGGCACGAGCCGCCAAAGGCAAAGCCGGGATTGAGATAGGCGGGCGAGACGTTGAGTCGCGTGTCTGAGGTAAAAATCTCCGCCACCGTTTGGGCATCCACCCCCATATGTTTGGAAAGCGTTCCAAGCTCGTTGGCGAAGCTCACCTTTATGGCGTGAAACGCATTGCTCGCATACTTCACCATTTCAGCAACCGGAATCGTGGTTTCGAAGATCCGGCTGGGCGTCCATGCATAGAGCTCTCGCACCCGAGCGAAATCCTCAGGCTCGCGCGCGCCGAGCACGGTATAAGGCGGCTCGAAAAAGTCCTGGACCGCCGTCCCTTCGCGCATAAATTCCGGGTTGTAAACCACGGCAAAATCTTTTCCTGCGCGTTTGCCACTGGCAGACTCGAGGGCGGGGACCACGACGGATTCTGTAGTTCCCGGAAGAACGGTGCTGCGCACCACCACCCAGTGGCGTTTTGCCTTCTCCCGCAGGGCGTGCCCGATCTCGCGGCTGACGTGCTCGACGTGGGTGAGGTCCAGCCTGCCGTTACGCCGGCTCGGCGTCCCCACGCAAACGAATGAAACTTCGGTTTCTCGCACCGCCGCCTCAACGTCGGCCGTAGCGTGAAGGCGGCAGCAGCGATGTGCTTCCGCCACGAATTCATCCACCTGCGCCTCAATAATCGGACTGCGTCCGGAATCGAGCAATGCTACCTTGGCTGGGTTCACGTCCACGCCCACAACTGGGTGGCCCTTGTGCGCCAAACAGGCCGCCATCACCGTGCCTACATAGCCCAATCCCAAAACGCTGACCGAGCATTCCTGCGAGGCAGTTTCCCCCATAGCGCTCTCAGTTCACCTCGAATGCGAGAAGATGTGAAAACATCCGGCTGGTGCCGCGGTCTGTGACCGCCGGTCATGCACGTTCATTCATTCCTCGGCGCGCATCGAGTGCCGCTACGGCAGACCCGGCGAAGTTTTCATGCCTTCAAAGAGTCGAATCTCCTAAAGTTGGCAGTATAGCATTAAGCAAATTCGGGAAGCACGCCTGTATTTACTATATAGTAATATTATCATGTGCTTCATCGCTTCGCTCTAGTACGTCCAACAGTTCTTTACGTATGCGGAAGCCCTGGAGTGCGGCAGCGTGCTGCCGCTTTGCGCCGGCGAGCGGGCTCGCGGCGCTTCAGGAATATCCGGCGGCCAGCAAGCTGGCCTGGGGAAAAGCGGCGGCAAGCCGCCGCACTCCAATTATCCGTAATATTGTTGTTGGGTCTCCGCGACAAACGTTATCATGGGACCTCCATGATGCACTTTCAAGAAACATGGTGGAAAACGGCGGCACGTATAACCCGGATGAGCCGGAAGGAGCTTTTCTGCCGCTTGACACAAGAAATCCATAAACGAACCGATGCGGTAGTTTTTGGAGTTGGGGGCGGCAGGCTAATAGGCCATTTCTACGGACCTGGCAGCCATCGCCAGCCCGCAAGGCAGGATTCCAAGCCAGCCCCGGCAATGGCTTTTTCCCCAGGCCGATTTTTTTTCGAGCCTGGAGACATACCAGCCATTGTAAAACTGCTGTGCGAGAAGCTTCCACAGGAAGCGGATCGCATTCTGGAAGAGGCAAGGCGCATCGTGCACCATCAATTTGACCTGCTGGGGTACGAAAACGTGGATTATGGCGCCGTAATTGATTGGCAGCGAGACGTCGTTAATCGCAAGCGGACGCCGCGCAGGCGATGGTACAAGATCCGCTACCTCGACTTCGGCGAAGTGGGGGATCACAAGGTAATCTGGGAGCTCAATCGCCATCAGCATCTGGTGACGCTGGCCAAGGCATGGCATCTCTCACGCGATGGCCACTTCGTTGCCGAGTTGCTCAGCCAGTGGTCCCAATGGGATCGTGCCAACCCTTATCCAAAAGGCATCAACTGGGCCAGTAGCCTGGAGGTAGCTTTTCGAAGCCTTTCCTGGCTATGGGTGGGACACCTGCTAGCACCCTGCCCTGCCGCGCCCAAAAGCTTCCAGCAGGATCTCCTCCGGTCGCTCGCCCTCAGCGGACGTCACCTTGAGCGGTATCTTTCCACCTATTCTTCACCCAACACGCATCTGCTCGGTGAAGCCGTCGCTCTGTTCTTTATCGGCACGCTCTGCCCGCGGCTCCGCTTTGCCCCCCGATGGCAGGAACTTGGCTGGCGTATCATTCTGGAGCAGGCTGAAAAGCAGGTGCAGGCGGATGGAATGCACTTCGAGCAATCCGTCTACTACCACGTCTACGCGCTCGATTTTTTTCTTCATGCACGCCAGCTTGCTACCCGCAACGCAATTTCAGTCCCTGCGAGTTTCGACCGCGTAATCGAAAGGATGCTGGATGTACTTCGCGGCCTCTCGCAGGCCGGCCTCGCGCCGGGTTTAGGAGATGACGATGGAGGCCGTGTGTTTGACCCGCGACGTAACCGTCGCGAGCACCTCACCGATCCGCTATCGACAGGGGCAGTGATCTTTGAGCGCGCGGATTTCAAGGCGGCTTCGGGCGGAATTAAAGAGGAAACTCTGTGGCTTCTGGGGCCTGAAGGAGCGGGGCGCTTTGAGGCTCTTCCAGTTACGAGCCGGCCCGCCGCTTCCCTCTGTTTCAAGACCAGTGGCCTTTACGTGATGGCAGGCTCGGAGGCGCAGAAAGTAGCCGGGTCTACCAAAGGCGACGCAAGCCTGAGAACCTTGCGCCAGCAGCTTGTGATTGACGCCGGGCCGCAAGGAACCGGCAACTCCGGGCATGGGCACGCGGACGCCCTTAGCGTGCACCTATCGGTCGCGGGTGAAGAATGGCTCGTTGATCCGGGAACGTTTCGTTATATGGGGGCCAGCGCGGAGCGAGAGATGTTTCGCGGCACCGCTGCGCACAATACTCTCGAAGTCGACGGGGTCAGCCAGGCTGACCCGGTAGCACCCTTTGCCTGGAGGATGCTGCCGCGCGCTCGCGTAGCGCAGTGGATTACGAGCGACCGGTTCGACCTTTTCGAGGGCAGTCACAGTGGTTATCAAAGATTACCCGAGCCGGTCGTTCATCGACGCTGGATTTTTTACCTTAAGCCGCATTTTTGGCTGGTTCGCGACCTGGCCGAAGGCGCCGGAGAGCATCGATTGGAGATTTTCTGGCACTTCCCGCCGTACTTCGTGCCGTCTTATACGCCGCCTGGTTTCACGTTGAAGCAGGAAGCCGGACCTGGGGGCGATGCTCGCGGGCTGGTGGTGATTCCCGTGGAAAAGCACGGCTGGTCTCAGGAAATTCGAAGAGGCCACACGTCTTCCGCCTACGGAGTTGCGCTTCCCGCGCCTCTAATCTGCTTTTCAACCACGGCGACCTTGCCTCGGGAGCTGGCTGTGGCGCTCGAGCCGATGACCAAAGCACAAGAGAAGATTGGGAAGCTTTCACGGATCGATCCTGACGGAGCCTCCGCTGCTTACGGACTTTGTTACGAGACTTCTGGTGGCCGGCATCTTTTATTTTTTGGCACCCACGGCCAGCCTTGGAGGCTCGGACGATGGGCGAGCGACGCTCGCTTTGTCTATTTTGGGGCGAGCGAGGCAGGTGATTACCTGGCGCTTTGCGCGGGAACTTTTTTCGAGGCTGAAGGACTCCGGCTTCTCACCTGCGACCGGGTGGTCGAACGGTGCGAAATGATCGTCTCGGCACTGAGCCAGAATATTATCTGCTCAGATCCGGCAGCCATCATCGACGGAGATTTTGCGAATATGATGATGGTTGCAAGATAACGGGATGCTGCGTCACTGCGTTATGCCCCCAGCGCATACTTATCAACGCGGTTACTGACATCCTTCAGGTACGCCTCGTCACCGCCCTTGAGTTCAACCACGGCTGTTCCGTGATAGCCAATCTCGGCGAATGCGGCGCGGACAGCAGGCCAATCAATATCGCCCTCGCCGATATTCACCCAATCGTAGCAATTCCCCGTTTGCTTGAAGTCTTTTAAATGCACGTCCGCAATGCGCGGGCCGAGAGTCCGAATCCAATCCTGGGGGTAACCGTAAAAGACGACGTTGCCGACGTCAAACCACACCTTCACCCACGGGCTCTTGAACTGGTCGACGTAGGTCGCGAATTCCAGCGGGCTGAGCAGAAACTTGTTCCATACCTCTTCGAGGGCGACGGTCACCTTCAGCTCTTCGGCGAGTGGATCAACTTCCGGATCTGCCGTTGGGAGCGAACCCAGGCTTGGCGGTAGCTCGTCCGCTCGTTTACTACCGCCGGAACCAGCAAAATACAGCGGGCGCCCCAAAGCTCGGCATTGTGGAGCGAGGTGCGTGTTCCCTGAAGGCTCTTCTCCACCACCGCAGGATCGCTGGAAGAGAGTGGATACTTCCAATGCACCATGTTCATCACCGAATCGATACGCAAGCCGGTCTTTTCCGCCGCTTCTTTAATCGTCTCCGCTTCATGCGGGTCCGGGGTGGCAGCCACCTGGAGCGCTACGAAGCCCGAGTCACGCGCGATTTTAAACCGGTCAATGTAACTGAGTTGGCGAGGAAGCATACTGACGAGTACCCCTTTTTCGATAGGCAGGGGGGGCGAGCTCGTGGGGCTGGAGCCATCAGCTACGGCGGAAGGACCCGCGCCGGCCAGGCAGGCTGCGCCTAGAGAGGTTCTCAGAAACTCGCGACGAGAAGTAGGATGTTTCATTTTCGTTCCTCACAAGAAAAGTGATAGCGGTAATTTTTTAAAGTCACGATGCCCCGGGACGTTACGCGCCGCTCCACATGATAGCAGAAAGACGCGGGCACATTACCAGCTCTTGCCATCGCTTCCCAGGGTAATGCATAAAGGCGGCTTTATAAGTGTGTGAAACCTCACGTGGCGGAGTAAATTCCGCCGCACCATATGCCGCACTGAATGCC
>JASHTR010000628.1 GCA_030040455.1 Terriglobia bacterium
AGGCTACGGAGCGCCAGCGGCAGCGTGAGGCGCATGCCGGAGAGATCCCGGACATCGTTGAGCGCCCGTGGAAGCCTCATGAAATCGAGCGCGGCTGGCGGCGAGAGGACCTCTACAATCGTGGCCGCACTCGTTGACACAAACATCCTCGTCTATCGGTTTGATCACTCCTCTCCGCACAAGCAGGCGACCGCAACCGAGCTCTTGAGGAAGGGAATCGCTCAGGACTCGTTGCGTCTTTCTCACCAAACCATTGTGGAATTTGTTTCCTCGGTCACCCGGTCGCGGCGTGGCGAAAAGCCCTTGATGCCCAGAAGCGAGGCCTTTCGCGAGGCCGAGGAATTGCTTTCCCAGTTCGTGATCCTGTACCCCAATGAAGCCTTAGTCCGCACCGCACTGCGTGGTACGGCTGCCTACGAGCTTTCCTGGTACGACGCGCATATGTGGGCCTACGCCGAACATTATGGTCTGTCTGAGTTGCTCTCGGAAGATTTCGAACACGGGCGCCTGTACGGCACCGTGCGCGCGGTAAATCCGTTCATCAGCTGAAGGCCGAAATACGAGGCGATCATCTTATTATAATTCCGAAGTGGAAAAAGAAGCTCCTCGAATGAGGTTCGTCGCGGTCGAAACCGAACATAGAAGTGATCCCTCGCTTCGCTCGGGATTTCGGCTGTGGGCTCCCACTTCGCTCACGCCCGCAAGACGCCTCAAGTTAAGCCCTCCAGGGCCCATGGTACTGCGCGGGTAGCTGCGTGGGAGAGTAGGTCGTTGCCGGGATTAATATGGCGTCGGCTTGCAACCGGCAACATGAAACGAGGCCCGATCTGATCGGGGCTCGTTGTGCTTTAGACCTTCGAATAAGAGATGCGGACGGAGGGAAAGCCATCGGGCTCATCAACGAGCTCGACATCGTGGAAAATACCCGGGCTCTCGCGCTTCAAGATGTGGCCAATTTCAACCGCCAAAAGGCGGATTTCCGTGTCGGCGTGCGGGCTGCCGCGTTGCTCGAGAAAATGGCGCCAGGCACGCGAATTCCCAGTGACAAAGATTTTAGTTTCACAGGCATTGGGCAGGATGGAGCGCGCGGCCTGCCGCGCCCACTTGCGGCGGTCGCGGGGGGGCATCTCCGGGTGTTTCTGCTGCACGTAAGCGGCGGTGGCTTCCGCCAGCTCGGCATAGGCTTTGCGGAGATGCTCAATCGTCTGCTCCCACTTCCGGCGCAAGGCTTCGTTTTCCTGATAGAGCGGCGGGATAACGTAGCGGGCATCCCCCTCATCCACGTATCGCTGCGAGAGCTGCGAGTAGCCGAAGCCGGCCCGGTGGCGAACCAGCTCGTGCGTGAGGGAGCGGCTGACGCCCGTGATCAAAAGGTTCCAGACGGCGTGCTCGAGCACGCTTCCGTGCTTGGAGCTCAGGATATTTTCCAGATATTCCTGGTTGGACTTGCGCCCTTTTCCAAAGGACATGTAGCAGGTGCGACCGGCAACTTCATTCAGGACCTCGGCGGCGACTTTTGTGTCTGTCGTAAAAAGCAGTCCTTCGTCCGTCAGGAAACGAGCCAACTCCTCCTCAACCACGCTCTGGCGGCCGAGGAGGTAGACCTGCGCCCGGGTCACATAGCGGTTCGAATGAGAAGCGGGTTCCAAAGACGATTCTTCTCCTTATGCGTGGCGACGGATCGCGCCGTCGTTCTGGGCAGAGAGAAGAATCACCCTATTTCGCTCGCATTTACCAATACGGGCATTCTTCCTTCGCTACCGCTCAGGACCGCTTCGCTCCACGGAATGACAGTTCCCCTCAGTTGCGACTCTGCCGCTCTGTGCTACGCGTCCCTCGCGCCAAGGGTCGAAAGATTACGATGAGGAAGGCCTGGCTTCCGGGGCAGACGGTTTGCGGATGTTGGCATACTTTTTCTGAAACCGCTCGACTCGGCCCGCGCTGTCCACCAATTTCTGCTTTCCGGTGAAAAAGGGATGGCAGTTCGAGCAGATTTCCACATGCATCACCTCGCTCTTATATACCGAGCGGGTTTTGAACGTGTTCCCACACGCGCAGACCACAGTGACTTCGTGATAGTTAGGATGAATGCCTTTCTTCATAATCTTGAGCCTTTCTCCATAGCCCTTCCGGCAGCACCTGAGTTATGCTCATTAAATGGAAAAGAGTAACAAGTCTAAAATTCATTCTAGCGTCGAGACGTGAAACTTTCAATAATGCAGGCAGCTCGCCCCCTCGAGCCGGTCATGGATAACAGCGTCATCATAGTGCAACATGCAGAGCCTGAAAATCCAGGCCTCATCGCGGAAGCGTTGAAAGCACGAGGTTATTTTCCTGACTTGGTACGAACGCATGCGGGAGGGCGCGTTCCGAGCGAAATGGGCGGAGCCGCGGGGCTTGTTATCATGGGCGGTCCGATGGGTGTCTACGAGCACGAGCGCTATCCCTTCATCCGGGACGAAATGCGCCTGATCGAGCAAGCGCTGCGCGAGGAGAAGCCGGTGCTCGGCATCTGCCTGGGCAGCCAGTTGCTCGCGGCCACGCTGGGGGGCGACGTGAAGAGAGGAAAACAAAAGGAGATTGGCTGGCATTCAGTTGCCCTCACGGACTCTGCCTCCGGCGATGCTGTTTGTAAATGTCTCGATCGCTCCTTCGTGGCTTGCCACTGGCACGGAGATGTTTTCGACTTGCCATCGGGTGCCGTCTGCCTCGCCTCGTCCCGCCAGACGGCTTTCCAGGCGTTCCGCTACGACAAAAACGCCTATGGCCTCTTATTCCACATGGAAATCACCGAAGAGATCCTGCGGGGAATGGTTGCGACCTTCGCGAACGAGCTCGCAGCGGAGGGTCTTGACGGAGGCGAGATCCTTCAGCAGTCCCAGGATCATTTGCCGCCCCTCGAGGCGCTCGGCCGCCGGGCGTTCAGTGAGTGGGCAGCGCTGCTTGCGGATCGAAGGCAGTAACGACGGTCTGCACCCAACGCTGAGAAATCACCCCAGTTGTGTTTTTCCGAATACAACCCGTCCCCGGCATGACAGGTTGCAAGAATCTCTCAGCCGCCTATGGGACGAGGTTCAGCTCGCGTTTCAACTTTTCCGGGTCGTAGGGAGAGCAATCAAAGGTGTGCCCATTGACTTCAAGGGTGGGGACACGCCGCTTTCCTTGATTTGCGGCAATAACGTAATCGGCCGCGCCGGGCGTTTCCTCAATGTTAATTTCTTCGAATGGAATCCTCCTGGCTGCGAGGAATTGTTTGGTGCGCCGGCAATCCGGGCACCAAGTGGTGGTGTAAATTCGGACGATCTGATTCATTGTCTTGATTTCTTTGCTTCCAGTGGTAGCCGGTTGGTGCTTTTCCAACCGTGGCTCTTGCTCTTGGAAGAAATCCACGGTTAACTCAAACTCTGAGCCAATCGTGGCTACCTCTCTTCCACCGCATCCAATCGCGCTATAGCGCGGGCCAAAGCCGCCAAGACTTGAGAGCGCTCATCGCCGTCCTGGCTATCGGGCAACCTCTTAAGTCGTTCTTCAGCGCGTTGACGGGCGCTGCGGGCTCTCTCGATGTCAATTTCTTCGGTGCGTTCTGCTGTCCGGGCGAGAACAATCACCCGAGCCGGAAGCACTTCCGTAAATCCGTCACTCACGGCGAGTCGCTGGGTAGCGCCTTCGCGTTCATAGGAAATGACGCCTGCGGCCAGCTCCGAGACCAGCGGAGCATGCCCCGGGAGGATGCCCAGGCATCCGCTCTTGCCTGGTAAAGAGACGGCTGTGGCGCTCGCCGAAACCACGAGGCGTTCGGGAGTAACCACTTGAAGCTCAATGGCTGTGGGTAAGGTAGTATCCATAGACGCTTAGCAGAGTAGCGATCAGACTTCGTGCTTTTCGGAGTCTGCGGCTTTTCTATAGGGATTAACAGAAAAGCCGCATCAGAGTTTCCAAAGGCGGGAAACTCTGTGCTACCCGCTCTTCAGCTTTTTAGCCTTTTCGACGGCCTCCTCGATGGGACCTACCAGGTAGAAAGCCTGCTCCGGGAGGTCGTCGTATTTACCGGCGGCCAACTCCTT
>JASHTR010000629.1 GCA_030040455.1 Terriglobia bacterium
GCCCATCACCATCCCGAAAAGACGCGGACCGCAAAATCGGCGGTCGCTACCTAACTCTCCAGATATTCCGCCAGAACTTCTCGCTTGGGTTCCAAGCCAAGTCCGGGTTCCTCGGTGAGAGTTACGAACCCCTTTTCAGGTTCCGGGGTGTTTTGGTAAATTGCTTCCCCCACCTTCCACATCAAGTAATGGAACTCGACTCGCCAACCGTTCGAGACTGCGGCCTGAAGATGCATGTTATGGTGTGGCCATCCGCCGCCGTCGGCTACCAGAACGTTAAATGCCTGCGCCATCGCTGCCACTTTCAACCCCTCCGTGTATCCCCCGACATAGCAAACGTTGGGTTGCAGGATGTCGATCGCCCCGTGCTGAAGAAGCTCAAGATGCCGAAACCGCGAGCCCTCGTTCTGGCCCGCTGAGATGGGGACGGAGCACCTTTCGCGTAATTGGGCCAGCAGCCTCGCGTCGTTTCCGTATAGCGGCTCCTCGAACCAGGTGATGTTGTAAGGCTCAACCCGCCTGGCCAGCTCCAACCCACGATTCATAGAGAACAGGTAATTGCCATCAATCATCAGGTCGGGCCGATCGCCGATGGCCTCCCGAACCGCCTTCACACGCGCAGCGTCCTCCTGCGGATTTTCACCGTTGTCGATGGCAACCACCATCTTGAACTTGTCCTGCCCTTCGGGCAGGAAGCGACGCACCATCTCCACGAGCTGTTCCCGGTCAAACTCCAGGAGCCCAAACGTAATATAGGCCGGCACGTTCTTCTTTGCCCCGCCGAGAAGCCGCCAAACCGGCTGGTGGTAGTGCTTCCCTTTGATGTCCCAAAGAGCGATGTCCACGGCGCTCACGGCCGAGCTCCATGCCCCCGTCTGGTAGCGCGGGTTGAAGGTTAAAAACATCTCCTGCCATCTCGCCTCCGTCTCCAAAGGGTTCTTGCCTTTCAGGAAAGGCGCGAGCTGCCGATTGATGAATTCCCGAACTCCGAAGCGCTGGAGACCGCCTGTCAGGCCATATCCCGTGACGCCCTCGTCCGTGGTGACTTCGACGAAGACGAAATATGTCTTAAGCGTTTTTTCCAGGACAGGCACCAATACCGGCACGCCGTGCACTGTAGCTTTGACAGAGCTAATCCGGAGGCCTGCCGGCGCTCCTTCAGCGCCAGATCCTGGCTCGGCTGCCTGGGCACCTGGCAACATCATCGCTGCTCCAACCAGCCCGGTTGATTCAAGGAGGTTCCTCCGCGTCAACCGTTGTCCCAAAACTCCTCCACCTCTGTTTTCCATTCTCGTTTCCATTTCTCGTGGCGTCGTGTTGCCAGAAGTCAGGCACCATCGCGCTCTGCAATCCAATTGACGGACCGCAGCAGGCCACGGCTCAATGCCGGCCGGGCTTGTCCGCCGAAAGAAGCGACGGGCTTCGTCTCACCTCTTCACTCAGAATAATCGCCTCCGCCATTTCCTTGACCGATTTGCGTCGCTGCCGGCTTTGCTGCTGCAGCGCGAGGTAAGCTTCTTCCTCGCTCTTGCCCGTTTCTCTCTGCAGAATTCCCTTGGCGCGCTCCACGAGCTTGCGAGTCTCCAGTTGCTCGGAAAGCCGGGAATTCTCGAGCTCCAGGCGCGCCATCTCAACTTCAGCGCCGACCAGGAATCCGATGGTGGAAATCAATCGAATTTCACGCTCGCTGTGAGCGTGCGAGGCCCGATGCTGCACGTTGATGACGCCGACCACCCGGCCCCGGCAAAGCAAGGGCACGGAGAGAAAAGCCTCATAACGGTCCTCGGGCAATTCCCGGAACGGCCGGAAGCGGGGATCTTCCGACGCGTTTTGAGCCACCGCCACGGGCTTGAGATGTTGAGCCACCCAACCCGTGATGCCCTCCCCTATCGGGAGTTTGAGCCGGTCAACAACGTCCGGGTGCGGGTTTTTTGACGCGCGGAGCACAAGATCATTACCGGCCAGAGTATAAATGAAGCAGGAATCGCACTTCATGAGAGCGGAGACAAAAGCGACCACCCGATCCAGCACTTCATGAAGCGGATCGGCCGCGGCAATGCGACTGCCAATCTCGTGGAGAAAAGCGACTTCCAGGTCTTTCGCCGCCACGATGAGAACCTCCGCTTAATTCCAGGGATCCTGCCAAACCTCTGACCCAGTCCTTCTGCGCGGAGCACGACAAAGCGAGGAATCCCCGCATCGGGTTTCCTTTCCCCGGTAAGGAGGAGGAAATGCCGGGATTCTTCGCGGAGTTTACCCTGAGCTCCTTCGCTGCGCTCAGGACCGTTCGAAGCGGAGCGAACGGGCTCAGAATGACAAGCGCAGCATAGGCCTGCTATTCAGGCCTGCGGCCCCCTCTACGCCGTTAAAACAAACAAGCTGCAGACCTCAGATGCCAAGGTCTGTGCCACTTCGTCAATATTTCCGCAGATCAAACGGACGAAGCTCCAAAACCTCTTCGCGCGCCACGCCCCATAGAACCCTGATGGCGTGCGTCAGATCGAACGCCGAATGCGTCAAAACCCGGGCCAAGCATCCGTCGCAAGCCATCAAGCTAACTCCAGCCGTAATTTCCGGCAAACGGACCAGCGCCTCATTCATCGAGGCGGCCAGCTTTTCCCAGCCTTCGAATCCGTCCGCAAAAGCCGCCACGCTGCCCATATAATTGAATTCCCCCATTATACCCAGTTGCTGAGGCGGGCAGGCTTCGGGATTAATTTTTGTGCGGTTGATAAATAGGGGGCGGCCGCGCATGAAAACCTCTGTCCGGGAATCAATTTCTCTGAACTTCCACCGCTCTCCGTGCGCCAAACGGCCGGCAGCCAGCGCATCACAGATCACCGCACGGCTCCCCGGGGCCATTTCGACTCGCAAAGATTGGCGGAACGCGGCGGCTGCGTGCGGAATGACGTGATCCGGGAGATATTCGAGCGTTGCGCCTTCGTTCAACTGAATGAACGTTTCCTGGACGGCCGGATCGCGCGCCGTGCGGTAGACGCGCGTGGACGATGGGGTGGTCAAGCAGACCCGCGTGCGCGCTCCCTGAAAAATTCTGGTGGTGAGATGGTCGCCGCCCACCAGCCCGCCGGTGGGATTAAGGAGCATGAGGTATGAGGTGCCATCGTCGAGGGTGAGAGGAGTGAGCGCCTGGAGGGGGAGAGTGTAACGGCACTGGCTGAGGATGGTTGCCGGACCGCGTCGCTCAAATTGCAGCCCCAGGAAGCCATCACGCCCGACCCGATCAGGATTCGAAGAGTAATTCGCGCCGAATCCATTGAATGACGGTATCGGCTCCCGTGCCGTCTCTGAGGTTGGTAAAAACGTAAGGTCGTCCTTCTCGAACGCGTTTTGCGTCTCTTTCCATGACTTCAAGACTCGCACCCACGTAAGGCGCCAGGTCGGTCTTGTTGATGACCAGAAGCCCTGACGAAGTAATGCCGGGCCCGCCTTTACGCGGAATCTTCTCGCCTTCCGCCACGTCGATCACATAAATTGTGGCGTCGACAAGCTCAGGGCTGAAAGTGGCGGCCAAATTGTCTCCTCCGCTTTCGATGAACAAAATGTCCAGGTCGGGAAAGCGCCGGACGAACTGGCTTACAGCTTCCATATTCACTGAAGCATCCTCACGGATCGCGGTGTGCGGGCATCCACCGGTTTCAACGCCCATAATACGCTCGGGGGGCAGTACGCCACGCCGGGTGAGGAATTCCGCGTCCTCGCGCGTGTAGATGTCGTTCGTGATCACTGCCAGGCTGTGGTCCGCGCGAAGGCGAGTCGAAAGGGCTTCAACCAAGGCTGTTTTCCCCGATCCAACAGGACCGCCGATGCCGATCTTCAGAGGCTTAGGGATCATGACCGGAATAACCTCGCATCGAGAGTCGCGTGACGCATTGCGGCGATCTCCTGAGCCGGCGCGAAGCTCCACATATCCGCACGATCCTTCTCCTGCGCCTCGCGAGCTAGCCTCGCAATCAGCGGCCCTGCGTTCCAGAGGATCCGTTGGCCAGCCAGTTGCCCGAGGCTCAGCAGGCGTAGCGCCGCGCCAACCAGCGCCGCGCTTGCCGAATAGAGGAATGCGCATACGGTCTCTTCCGGCGGCCATCCCAACATGTTTCCCACAACGCCGAAGGCGACGGCATGATGGCCCGGTGCAGCGCTGCTTTCAACCGCTCCGGAAAAGGCTTTCAGGAAAGGATCGGAGATCAAATGGGTTGCCACGCGCAGTGTTTGCCTTCCCATCTGGCGGCTGGCGTCTCGAAGCTCGCTCACCGGCTTCATTGCATCCAATGTTTCATCCAGCGAGAGGCAGGAATCAAGATCATTCCCATTGCTCGCGCGCCACGCGCAGAGCGCCGCAATGGAATCCGTGGGAGCGGATGAACCCTCCAACAAAACCCTGAGAAAGGCATCCACGCCTGCCGCGCTGCGGACGGCTCCAGTCTGAACACAGGTTTCCAGTCCAAAGGAATGCGCGTAAGCGCCGGCGGGGAAAAGTCCATCCGCAAACTGAAGCAGGCTCAGGAAGCTACTCGTGTTCATGCCGATGCGCGTTCCCGATGGGGTTAAACACCCGGTTGCACCGTTTCCAGGAAGCGCCAAGCCGCTCCAGCAGTTGATGCATTGCCGGATCATCCGGCACCAGGAGCCAGTCTTCCTCCAGGGCGAGGGGAAAGTGTCGGTTGCCAACTTCGAAGGCGATCTTCAATGCGTTCTTATAATCGGATGGGAAAATAGCAAGCACCGGCTCCGCAGCGGCTTGGACGGTTAAATACCATAATGGCTCTACCCATAGGATCATTCCCGGCTCCAGCGTCGCGCCGGTGGGAAACGCTAAAGCAACTTCGCGACCCTTTATTGTTGTGAAATGCCCGCGGACCCAACGACGCTGTTCTCTTGTCAGCACGAGCTTGTCGGCCTCTTTAGCCAGCAGGGCATCGTGACTGACCGGATCGGCTGGGTGGTCAATAATCAGCATAGGGTTTCCTGTTAGAACAAGAAGTACCGTTGCGCCAGGGGAAGGATGCGCGCAGGCTGCGAGGTCAAGAGCTCCCCGTCCGCGCGAACCTCATATGTGTCGGGATCGACTTCGATCCGCGGCAGAGCGTTGTTGTTGATCATTTCGCGCTTGGTCAGCCCCCGGCACCGGCTTACCGCGACCATACCCTTATTTAAGCCCAAGCGTTCCGGGATTCCATTGTGCAGAGCTGCCTGGGAGATAAACGTGAGCGAGGTCGATTTTAAAGCGCCGCCAAAGCTTCCGAACATCGGCCGGTAAAAGACTGGCTGGGGCGTGGGAATGGAAGCGCCAGGGTCTCCCATCACCGACCACGCGATCATTCCGCCCTTGACCACCAACTCAGGCTTGACGCCAAAAAAAGCCGGCTTCCACAATACAAGATCAGCAAATTTCCCGACTTCGATCGAACCCACTTCGTGAGCGATACCGTGGGCAATGGCCGGGTTGATGGTAAACTTCGCCACGTAACGCCGCACGCGCAGGTTATCGCTCCCGGGCTTTTCCCCGGGCAAGGGGCCTCGCTCGTTCTTCATCTTGTCTGCTGTCTGCCAGGTGCGAAGAATCACTTCTCCAATGCGGCCCATTGCCTGGGAGTCCGACGACATCATGCTGATCGCTCCCAGGTCGTGGAGAACGTCTTCGGCGGCAATCGTCTCCGCCCGGATTCGTGATTCCGCGAAGGCAACGTCTTCCGGGATCGAGGGATTGAGGTGGTGGCAGACCATCAACATATCGAGGTGCTCGTCCAGGGTGTTCACCGTGAAAGGCATGGTTGGATTCGTGGAAGAAGGGAGACAATTGAGCTCACCGCAAACCCTAATAATGTCGGGCGCATGTCCCCCGCCCGCGCCTTCGGTATGATACGTGTGCACGGTGCGTCCTTTAAACGCGCGGATGGTGTCTTGCACGAACCCCGCCTCATTCAGCGTGTCACTATGGAGTGCAACCTGCACGTCGTAATCCTCCGCGACCGAAAGCGCGCAATCGATGGCGGCCGGCGTCGATCCCCAATCCTCATGAAGCTTCAAGCCGATTGCCCCAGCCTCAATCTGTTCACGGAGCGGCGCCGGAAATGAGGCGTTGCCTTTGCCGAGATACCCGAGGTTCATCGGGAAGCCGTCCGCGGACTCTAACATGCGGTGAATATTCCAGGCACCGGGCGTGCAAGTGGTTGCATTGGTGCCCGTGGCAGGACCCGTTCCGCCGCCTATCAACGTGGTGAGACCCGAGGAAAGAGCGGTCCAAACGAGCTGCGGGCAAATAAAGTGGACGTGCGCGTCAATCCCGCCCGCGGTAACAATCTT
>JASHTR010000630.1 GCA_030040455.1 Terriglobia bacterium
AAGCATATGTTCGTAGGTCCAGATTTGGGGTACCACTTCCCCCGCATGGCTGCCGGCGGACACGGCGGAGTTGACGTCGCAACGGCAGGCATCGCACAAGAAGCCGCGCACCTACGGCGACTACCGCAAGATGCTAGCCGAAAAAGATCTGGACATTGTGCTGGTAGACACCCCGAACCACTGGCACGCGCTTGCGGGAGGGCGGAGGCAGCGGTATCCAGTACCGTAGCAAAACGGGTTTGCCATGGTGCGGAAGGGGCAAGCCGCCAGTTTCCAACATGAATTGGTGGATGACGGGCCCCCAGGCCGACTTTTGGTTTCCGGTACCTCCTTACGCGTCCGTCTTCACCGGTCAGATCTACTCGGAAAACACACCGCTCGGCCTTGCACGAACGCAGGCTGCGACGATATCGATATACGGAAGGAAAGTGCGAAATAAGTCTCATGCTGAAAGGAATGGAGCCGGCGAAGGGAATCGAACCCCCGACCTACGGTTTACGAAGCTATGCCAATAAGGCCTATCTCGTTGAGTTTGCGGTACGGTTGGCAACTGTAAGATACTCAAACTGCTCCGTAACTTCAGCTATGGTGTCGGCAACATAGCGAACCTGTTGGGCGGTCATCTCGGGAAAGAGAGGCAAGCTGATGCAACGCTCGCAGGCGAGCTCGGTGTGGGGAAGAGAACCGGAGCGATATCCGAGCGCAGCATAAGGTTTTTGCAGGTGTACGGGACGGGGATAATGAATCGCCGTCTGAACGCCACGGCGTTCGAGCTCTTCGCGCAATGTATCGCGGTCGTCCACATACGCGACGAAGAGGTGATAAACACTCTCGGATTCCGGCTTATCTTGCGGCAGCTCTACCGGCAATTCGGATAAAAGATCGTAGTAGAGCTGGGCCAACGCTTGGCGCTTTCGAGTCCACTCGTTAAGGCGTTTCAACTTGATGTTCAGAACCGCACCTTGGAAGCCGTCCATCCGGTAGTTGTACCCCACGAAGTCGTGATAGTAACGCTTTGATTGTCCGTGATCGCGCAAAATGCGCGCAAATTGCGCGATTTCTTCATCGTTGGTGGTTAACGCGCCGCCTTCGCCGTAGGCACCCAAATTCTTGCCAGGATAGAAGCTGAAGGCTGCTGCTCGTCCAATACTGCCGACGCGCTGCCCTTTATAGATTGCGCCATGAGCCTGGCAAGCGTCTTCGATTACTGCGAGGTCGCGGCGCTCGGCAATTTCCAATATCGGATCGAGATCGGCGGGGCGGCCATAGAGGTGCACGGGCAGAATCACCTTCGTTCGGCTGGTAATAGCATCTTCGATCCGTTCCGGGTCAATATTCGCCGTTTTCGGGTCAATATCAACGAACACGGGCCGCGCGCCTGCATAGCAAATGGCCTCTACCGTCGCGATGAACGTATTGGCGGTGGTAATCACCTCATCGTCCGGTTGAACTCCCGCAGCGAGCAGCGCCAGATGCAAGGCGCTGGTCCCAGAATTCAGAGCCACACAATAGTTTGAGCCACAGTACGCGGCAAACTCCTGCTCGAACCGGGCGACCTCATCCCCGAGTATGAACGACGCGTTCTGGCACACGCGATCGACGGCGAGCAGAACGTCGTCTCGCAGCGAGGCATACTGGGTCTTCAGATCAAAATACGGGACTTTCATTCGATCTTCCCTTTTGTAAGTTGTGAAATTCCGGGACTAGCAGAGCTGCAGGCGACCGGCGGCGTCCCCCTCCTCAACTGCATGCTTGGATCGTCCCCCGCACTTCTCAACGCCTTCGGTAAGGGCAAGGCTGTATCCCCCAACACCTTGGCGCAGTTACACTTCTTTTACCGAGCGAGCTTGATCTCTCCGGAAAGCACGCCGAGCCCAAGAGCCAAACCAGTTACGGCAAATATGCCCAGGCTCGTGAAAAAACCGCCACCTTCGACAGCATCCACGGTTTCGACAGCCCCGCCGAGCACCGGCGCGTTTTCGAAGCTTTGCCCCGGTGAGGCAGTAATATACGTAAGCATTCCGAGGCTTCCATCGATCGATGTGCTGGAGAACCCGTAGAAATTCGACAAAGCGGAACTCATTGTTCCGGAGAAGTCGCCGAGCGTCAGCTCAAACTGCAATAGTCCTTCGGACTGCAGATAGACATCACCGAAAGTTCCTTGGAGCAGTGTCCCAGTAAATGTGCCGACGGTGCCTGTTACCGTGACTGCAAGACTCCCGCCCGATCCCCATGTCCAAACCCCAGTAGAGTTGCCGCTCGTGAAACTCAGTTGCCCGTTGGTTATGCCCACCAGATCCAAATTATTCTGTGTGCCGCCATAACCTACAACTGAGGAGATTTGTATATTCTGCCCCACAAGCGGGTCGCTTCCGCCACCATAAGAGAGTGTGCCGCTGTTAAGAACCGGGATCAGAAAATCCAGGGTTCCATCCGCAAACGTATACAGTGGCGCCAGGAAGACAATCACCAGCACGGTCAGAACAATGCGCTTCGCTTGCGCTGTAGGCTTCCGAAAAGACTCTCCCGGTAACCTCATACTCTCACGTATACGGCCTCCGCAGAGTGGTGTCAATGCGACTTACGTACAGTTGCCGTTACTTAATCCGAATTATTCACGAACGTTCCGGCGGAAGCTGGAGGACACGGTTTCAATCGTTGCAGGCGCTTCTCGAAATTTCGATCGGTTTCGCGCCCCAGCGGTCGGGGGATTTAACGATGGAGTTAACCTATTTATTACGTAGATACTTGACCTTCGGACAGGGCTCATGATATTGAAATGAAATAGCAATGACAGGGGGTGTCCTTCATAACGTTAATACGTCAGGCAGGAATAATCGAAGGGTCGACCAGCTATAAGGATGGTGTGGCGAGGTGTGTCGTGCACGTGCGAACTCGCATGATGACACAAATGAGTGGTCGGCCTTCTCCCGCAGATTTTTGTGAAGACGGTTTCTCAACTTCGGGGCTATCGCGACGCCTGGGGAGACGCGGACCGATGGCTTCATTCCAGTTAGGCCCCTGAGCAATTCGGGGGAGTGAGCAGCCGGGGCAGGTTGAAGAGAAGGGGGAGCTCTGGTGGGAATCTCTGTAGCGTTCCGAAGTGCGCCGTTTAGTGTCCCGCATACAGCGTCTGAGGTGCAGCATCGGGAACGCGTGCTCTGTGGCGCGCGTATATTCTTTGCGCTTTGCTTTCTGGTTGCTCTTCATGTCGATCCCGTCCTGGCGGGGAGTTACGCACTCACCGAGCACCTGCTCCTCTTTTTATACCTTGTTTACAGCCTTGTAACTCTCTTTTGGGTTCGCGCGGACCGGGGCTGCGAACCTCGCTTCCTGCTATTGGTGCATTCCGCCGACATTCTCTGGCCTGCACTGATGGTTTTGTTCGCCGCCGAACCCAACAGCCTTTTCTGCGTATTTTTCGCAGTGCCGCTGATGGCCGCTGCGTTCCGCTGGGGATTACGGGAGACTCTCAGAACGGCGCTCGCAAGCGTCATGGTTTTTCTCTCGGTGGCTGACTTCGCCACTTCCCGGTGGGGCCATCAGTTTCACCTGCTCCGTGGCCCGTTTCGATTAGGCACGTTCAGCTTGGAGATCATCAGCATTCTCATACTGGGAGGCGTGCTCGGTCAGTTGGCTGAGGGTGAAAAGAAGCATCGGCGGGAAGCCTTCGCCATCAAGAAAATCATCCAAAAGGCTGATCCTGAAGCGGATATTAGCGGAACTGTCGAGGGAGTGCTGGCCGGCGTTTCACGGATGTTTAGCGCGGAACGCGCCACATTAGTCTTGAATGAACAGGCAACGGCAAGAGGGCTGATCTGGAGCGG